>NZ_JBSFUT010000010.1:0-219588 GCF_053591935.1 Streptomyces sp. NPDC002851
TCCCCACCCCGCCCCTTCCCGAAAGCTTGCAGCAGCTTCGGGGCTGCCGCCCCGGACCCCGCCGCAGATATCGCGCTGAACGCGCTCGTCCTCAAACGCCGGCCACCCCGCCCATAAAGACCCTCCGGCGTTTGAGAGGAGCGGGGGTCCGGGGGCGGAGCCCCCGTAGCCGTCCGCAGGACTTTCGGGAAGGGGCGGGGTGGGGAAACGAAACAGCCCCGCACCCCCCGGAGGGGAGCGCGGGGCCGTCGTACGCGTACCGCCGGGCCGTAAGAGTTACCGCAGGCGCGCCATCAGGGCGTGTTCCACGAGCGTGATCAGCGTCGACTTCGCGTCCGCACGATGGCGGGCGTCCGTCGTGATGATCGGGGCGTCCGGGCCGATCTGCAGGGCCTCCCGGACCTCGTCCGGGTTGTACGGCTGCTGGCCGTCGAAACCGTTCAGTGCGATCACGAACGGCAGACCCGAATTCTCGAAGTAGTCGACCGCCGGGAAGCAGTCGGCCAGACGGCGGGTGTCCACCAGGACCACCGCGCCGATCGCGCCACGTACCAAGTCGTCCCACATGAACCAGAAGCGGTCCTGGCCGGGCGTACCGAAGAGGTACAGGATCAGGTCCTGGTCGAGCGTGATGCGGCCGAAGTCCATGGCGACCGTCGTGGTCGTCTTGTCCCCGGTGTGCGTCAGGTCGTCGATCCCGGCCGACGCGGACGTCATCACGGCCTCGGTACGCAGCGGGTTGATCTCCGAGACGGCGCCGACGAACGTGGTCTTGCCCACGCCGAAGCCGCCCGCCACCACAATCTTCGCGCTGGTGGTAGAGCGGGACGCACCGCTAGAGCTTGCGAAGTCCACTGAGCACCCTTTCGAGCAATGTCACATCTGGCTGTCCGCCGGCGTTCTCGTCGCCGCCGGGCTGGTGGATGGCCACGAGTCCGGCCTCCGCCAGGTCGGCGACGAGGATCCGGGCCACGCCGAGGGGGATGGAGAGCAGTGCCGAGATCTCCGCGACGGACTTGATCTCCCGGCACAGGTTGCAGATCCGCTGGTGCTCGGGCAACTGCCCCTGCAGCCGGTGCGGTTCGGCGGTGGTGTGCACCAGCGCCTCGATGGCGAGCTGGTACCGCGGCCTGGTGCGGCCGCCCGTCATCGCGTACGGGCGCACCAGGGGGTTGTGTGAACCGCCCGTCGGCTGCTGCGGCTCCCGGCGCCGCTGCGGCTCCACGGGCTGGATCCGCCGCGGCGCCTGCTGCCCGCCGTACGACCCGCTGTCGTACGGCTGCTGCTGCGGGTGCTGCGGCTGCTGGTGAGGCGGTGCGTAGGGCTGCTGCCGGTGGCTCGGGGAGGACGGGAAGTTGTAGCGGTTGGGCGAACCGTCACCCCGGTCCCGGCCCTGACCGGCGCCGTAGGACCAGTTGGCCGAGGACGAACCCTCTGGCGGTGTTCCGCTACTTGTCACGACTTCCTCCTCCTCCAAACACTGCCGCGCCACCTCACTGTGGGAGCCGCGCCCCGACTTTACGGCTACGGGGCGCGAAAACGCACTGTCTGATTGCTAGTTGAGAAGGCTTCCCTGCAGCTCCGCGCGGAGGTCCGGAGTCAGAACGGTGCCCGCGCGGTCGACCAGAAGTGCCATCTCGTACCCGATGAGACCGATGTCCGCCTCCGGGTGTGCGAGTACGGCGAGGCAGGAGCCGTCGGAGATGGACATGATGAAGAGAAACCCTCGCTCCATCTCCACAACTGTCTGGTTCACGCTGCCCCCCTCGAAGATCCGGGAGGCCCCGGCTGTGAGGGAGGTCAGACCGGACGCGACGGCCGCCAGCTGGTCGGCACGGTCACGCGGAAACCCTTCGGACATCGCCAGAAGGAGTCCGTCGGCGGAGACCACCACCGTGTGCGACACCCCAGGGGTGTTGTCCACGAAGTTGGTGATCAACCAGTTCAGGTTCTGCGCCGCCTGGCTCATCGGGCTCACACTAACGCTCCTGGTTGTAGTTGCCACCAGGACCGAAGCCCTGGTCGTTCGAGTCACTTCCTGCGTCGCGTCCCCGCTGGACGCCCCGGCGCAGGTTGCTCAGCCTGCCCCGGATCTCCTCGGGGGTGCGGGAGACCTGGGGGCCGCCCTGCGGGGTCTGCTCCGCCTGGCCCTCGACCAGATTGGCCCGGGGCACCCGGCGCGGCAGGCCCGACGAGGTGACCCCGCCCGCCCGGGGCTTCCGGAGCTGCTCGGCGCGTTGCCAGAGACTGTCGTTGGCGGAACGCCAATCGTCGTCACCGGCATTGCCGTCGCTCCCGGACGCCCCTGCGGGCTGCTCCTGGTCGGTACGCGGCTGTGGGGGAGTGTCCTGGCCCGTTCCGGACGGCCAGCCCTGACCTGTGGTGCTCCGTCCGCCATTGCTGCCCGCCGCGGCGGATCCGCGGCGCGGCAGACCGGCGTCGGTCATGTCATGGGCGGTGCTCGGGGCGGGAGCCTGAGGACCCTGCGGGTCGAAGCCTACGCGCTCCTGACCGCCTGCGGGAGCGTCCGGTACAGATTCCGCTTCTTGATCGAACGCGCCCTGAGCATAGTCCTGTTGACCCTGCCGCTCCTGCCAGTCTCCCTGGTGGGGGCGGCTCTCAAAGGCGCTGAACGGCTGCTGCTGCGCGTTCTGGGGCATGCCCCGGTCATCGAACGCGGGCTCCGCATAGGTGGGCTCGGGGTAGCCGCCCGCGCCCGTCTGAGCCGTATTGCCGCCCGGGTAGTCGCGCTGGTCGGGGTAGCCGCCCTGGTCGGCATAGCTGCCCTGGTCGGGGTAGCCGCCCTGGTCGGCATAGCTGCCCTGGTCGGGGTAGCCGCCGTCCTGCGGGTAACCGTCATAGCCGGCGTAGCCGTCATGACCGTCGTATCCAGGGTTCTGCCCGGCAGGTGCGCCCTGCTCGTGCCCGTAGCCCTGGTCGTACGTGGTCTGCTCGTGCTCGTACGCGCCCTGCTGTGCGGCGTAGGACGGGCGGCCCTGCTCGTCGAAGGAGCCGTGGATGTCCTGCCGCTGCTCGTCGTGGAAGAGCGGACGCCCTGGCTGGTCGGAGGTCTGGGCCTCCAGGGCGGCCCGGCGCTCCTCGCGGTGCAGCGAGCGGCCGACGGGGTCGAGCTCGGGCGAGCCCGGACCGGGGGTTCCGGCAGGACCGTTTTCGTAGCGGCTGTCGTCGAAGCCCAGCTCGGCCGCGGTGCGCAGCGGCGGCGCCTCGTACGCGCGCTGCTGCTGCCGCTGCTCCGGGATCATCTGGGAGACGGTGAACTCGCTCTCCGGCAGGTCGTCGCCGCCACCGCCGTGCGTGATCACCTCCGGCAGCATGACGAGCGAGGTCGTGCCGGCCTGCTCGCCCGAGGGGCGCAGCTGGACCCGGATGTTGTGCCGGTCCGCCAGGCGGCCGACCACGAACAGGCCCATGCGCTGGGAGATCGCGGCGTCCACGGTCGGCGGGTTGGCCAGCTTGTGGTTGATGTCCGCGAAGTCCTCGGCGGTCAGGCCGATGCCCTTGTCGTGGATCTCGATCATCACGCGGCCGTCGGGGAGCCGGGTCGCGGTGACGCGGACCTTGGTCTGCGGCGAGGAGAACGTGGTGGCGTTCTCCAGGAGCTCGGCGAGCAGGTGCACGAGGTCGGTCACGGCGCGGCCGTGAATGTCGGCCTCGGGCACGCCGGTCAGCTCGATGCGCTCGTACTGCTCCACCTCGGAGGAGGCGGCGCGCAGGACGTCGACGAGCGGCACCGGCTGGTCCCAGCGGCGGCCGGGCTCCTCGCCCGCGAGGATGAGGAGGTTCTCGCCGTTACGGCGCATACGGGTCGCCAGGTGGTCCAGCTTGAAGAGGTTCTCCAGCTGGTCCGGGTCGGCCTCGTTGTTCTCCAGCTCCGTGATGAGCGTCAACTGGCCCTCGATGAGGGACTGGTTGCGGCTCGACAGGTTGGTGAAGATCGCGTTGACGTTGCCACGGAGCAGGGCCTGCTCGGCGGCGAGCCGGACGGCCTCGCGGTGCACCTGGTCGAAGGCGCGGGCGACCTCGCCGATCTCGTCCTGCGTGGTGATCGGGATGGGCTGGACGCGGGTGTCGACCCGGCCCGGGTCGGTCCGCGAGAGCTGGTCGACCAGCATCGGCAGGCGCTGCTCGGCGATGCCGAAGGCGGCGGTGCGCAGCTGTCCCATGCTGCGGCTCATCTGGCGGGCCATGAGCCCGGCGATGAGGAAGGCGAGCAGGACGGCGGCGAGCACGATCGCGCCGTTGACGTACGCGTCCTGCTGGGCGTCGTCCGCGATCTGCGAGGACTCGTCCACGGCCTTGTCGATCAGCTGGGTCTCGATCTCCCGGTAGCCGTCGAACTTCGCGGTGATCGCGGCGTTCCACGCCTCGGGCGTGATGCCGTCCTGGCGCAGCGTGGCCGGCTTGGCGCCGCTGCCGATCTTCTTGACCATGGTGTCGATCGAGGGCGGCGCCTTGAACGGCTTGCCCTGCAGCTTGGCCTGCTTGGCGGCCGCCGCGAGCTTCTTCTTGCCCGCTTCCTGCTTGCCCTTGAGGACCTTCTTGAGGTTCTCGAAGTCCTGCTCGGTGCCCGCGGAGGTGTACTCGCCGATGGCGATGCGCTCCAGATAGGCGTACGAGGTGAACGCCGTGGTCTGGCCCTCGAGGACCGAGGGCTGCGAGGCGGGGCGGATCAGCAGGTGCGTACCGATGGAGCGTTCAAGCGATACGGCGGCCTTGGCGAGCGAGACGGCGTACACGGTACGGCCGTAGCTGGTGATGTTGCCGGTGCCGAGGCCGAGTTCGTTGGCGAACTCCATCAGGGAGTGCTGGACCTGGACGTAGCCCTCTTCGGTCTTCACCGGGTCCATGGCTCGGGTGAAGGCCGCCTTGCGCAGGGTCGCGAGCTTGGACTCGTTCTCCTTGAAGAGGTCGAGGCGGCGCTCCAGGCCCTCATCGGCGGGCATGTCCTGGATGACCTCGTCGAACTCCGCCTTGGCCACGTCGGTGGCCTCACGGACCTTCTTGACCTCGGCGGTCTCGCCCTGGCCGAGCAGCAGCGGGGCGGCGGAGAGGTCGCGCTCGTTGAGCAGCGCCTGGCCGTAGTTCTCGGCGGCGCGCACGATGAGCGCGGTCTTCTCGGCGTCCTGCGCCTCGCTCCAGGTGTCGATGGAGCCCTTCACCTGGAAGGTGCCCATGACGATGGCGACCACCACGGGTATGAGGAGGATCGCGTTCAGCCGGACCGGCACCCGCCAGTTGCGCGGAGAGAACCTGCTGCCGCCGCCGCTGGTCGGGGTGGAATCGGCCGCGGGTACCTCCGCGGGAGGTGCCGCTCCTCGCGGCGGCGGGGTGAAGTTGCCCCGCTCCAGCGGATCGGGGCTGTTCTTGCTTCGCCTCACTCGACCAACAACCTCTCGGCGTCGGCACCTACGTACTACGTTGTGCCGCTGACGTCATCTGGCCCGGGGTAACGGGTCTTCTCGCCCGTGCTACTGGGCAGTTCAGCGCATTCCAGCACGTCAGGCGGGCCTCTTCCAAACAGTGGAAAGGGCCCTTCCGGGGTGACTCAAGCCGCAGATAAAACGGGCATAAAGAGCGAGCCCCGTCAAAAGGCGGGGCAGATGTGAGCACAGGGGTACCGGTTGTATGCGAGCTGTGTCGGTGGCCACGGAATTCTCTGTCGAAACGTTATGAACACCGAAGCGGGCCGTGTCAAAGGACACAGCCCACTTCCGGCGTCCCTACGACAACTTCCGTATGTCCACGGGGACTTGAGACGCGGGCGCGGCTAGCGCAGACGCGCCATCAGGGCATGCTCGACCAGCGTGATCAGGGCACTCTTCGCGTCTCCGCGGTGTCGTGCGTCCGTCGTGATGATCGGGGTGTCAGGGCCGATCTGGAGCGCCTCGCGGACATCGTCCGGGCTGTACGGCTGGTGCCCGTCGAAGCCGTTCAACGCGATCACGAAGGGCAGGCCGGAGTTCTCGAAGTAGTCGACCGCCGGGAAGCAGTCGGCGAGCCGCCGGGTGTCGACCAGGACGACCGCGCCGATCGCGCCGCGCACCAGGTCGTCCCACATGAACCAGAAGCGGTCCTGGCCGGGCGTACCGAAGAGGTACAGGATCAGGTCCTGGTCGAGGGTGATGCGGCCGAAGTCCATGGCGACCGTGGTGGTCGTCTTGTCCCCGGTGTGCGTCAGGTCGTCGATGCCCGCGGACGCGGAGGTCATGACGGCCTCGGTGCGCAGCGGGTTGATCTCCGAGACGGCGCCGACGAACGTGGTCTTGCCCACGCCGAAGCCACCCGCCACCACGATCTTGGCGGATGTGGTCGAACGACCCGCTGCCACAGGGTCGTTAGAGCTTGCGAAGTCCACTGAGCACCCTCTCGAGCAGTGTTACGTCGGGCTGGCCGCCGGCGTTCTCGTCGCCGCCGGGCTGGTGGATGGCCACGAGTCCGGCCTCCGCCAGGTCGGCCACCAGGATCCGGGCCACACCGAGCGGCATCGACAGCAGGGCCGAGACCTCGGCCACCGACTTGACCTCACGGCACAGGTGGCAGATCCGCTGGTGTTCCGGGAGCAGACCCATCAGCTGGGCCGGGTCCGCCGTCGTGCTGACCAGAGCCTCGATGGCGAGCTGGTACCGCGGCCTGGTGCGGCCGCCCGTCATCGCATACGGACGCACCAGCGGCTGGTCGCCCTCGGGCCCGTACGGCGCGGCATGCGAGCCATACGGGTCGTGAACGGGGGGCGGGGTCATGAATCCTCCGGGCGGGACAGCAGGTTGTGGTCGTGCCGTCTGACAGGGCCGGTGGGGGGCCGATGGGGCGCTGGGCGGCCGGACGGTGGGCTGGGCGGCGGTGCGGTCGCGGATGGTGCGGCCGGGCCGGTGGTGCGGGCCGGGGCTAGTTCAACAGACTCCCCTGAAGCTCGGCGCGCAGGTCCGGAGTGAGGACGGTGCCCGCGCGGTCCACAAGGAGCGCCATCTCGTACCCGACGAGACCGATGTCGCAGTCGGGGTGCGCGAGCACCGCGAGCGACGAGCCGTCGGAGATGGACATGATGAAGAGAAAGCCCCGCTCCATCTCGACCACCGTCTGGTTGACGGCGCCGCCCTCGAAGATCCGGGAGGCCCCGGCGGTCAGCGAGGTGAGCCCGGAGGCGACCGCAGCCAACTGGTCGGCGCGATCCCGGGGGAAGCCTTCGGACATCGCGAGCAGCAGACCGTCGGCCGATACCACCACCGTGTGGGACACCCCGGGGGTGTTGTCCACGAAATTGGTGATCAACCAGTTCAGGTTCTGCGCCGCCTGGCTCATCGGACTCAACTAACGCTCCTGCTGGTGAGAGGGTCTGGGGAAGCTGCCGGTCTGGCCGGATCCGGCCTCGCGACCCTGCTGGATGCCCCGGCGCAGGTTGGTCAGACGGCCGCGTACCTCGTCGGGTGAACGCGAGACCTGAGGGCCGCTCTGAGGCTGCTGCTGCTGTTCCGCCGTACCGGCCACGAGGTTCGCCCGCGGTACCCGGCGCGGCAGACCGGAGGTGGTGACTCCGCCGGCCGAGGGCTGACGGACCCGCTCGGCCTGCCGGCCGAGCTCGTCATTGGGGGAGTTCCGCCAGGAGACCTGCCCCGGGGGAGCAGGGGGCCCGGCCGGCATCGGCGGGGCCTGCGGCGGCATCGGGGGCTGCTGCGGGGTGCGCCTGGGCGGTCCGGACGGCGCCTGGCCACCCGCCGAACGGCCGCCCTGGGACTGGCCGTTGCCGTCGCGGCGGGGCAGGCCGCCCTGCTGCGGGTGACCGTGGTCCTGCGCCTGACCGGAGGGCTGCTCCGGCGCCTGGCCGTTCTGCTGACCGTCGCCCTGCTGCCGACCGTGGAACCAGGTGGTCTCCAGGGTGTCGAACAGCGGCGTGCGGCCGTCGCCGGGACCGGCCGGGGGCAGCTCGTCGGGACGCTCGGCCTGGCCGGGGTGCGACTGCTGCGACATGTGCTGCGCGGGGCGCTGCGCGTCGGGCCCGGGCGAGTTGAAGTCGGGGCGCGCGAACTGGGCCGTGGAGCCGGGGCCCTGCTGGTCCCCGTCGTCGATCCGGGAGAGCGGCGCCGTGGTGTCCGTGTTGTCTGTGCTGGCCGTGAAGGCTGTGCTGGCCGTGATGTCAGCGTCTCGGTGCTCGCGCGGGGCGTCCACCGGGCCCGGGCGCTGCGGGCCGCCGGACTCGCCGCCGCTCGCGGGCACCCGCGACTGCGGGTTGCCGCCGGGCAGCTCGGCCCGGGGGCCGCCGCGCGGGGAGAGCTGCGGACGGTCGTCGTGGTCGCCCGCGTTCTGCGGGGTGCGCTGCTGCGGCGATACGGGCGTCCCACCGGCCGGGCCGCCGGGGGCCGCCGCGCGGTGGCCCTGCGGCCCGCCGAAGACGTCGGAACGCTGGCCACCGCTCATCGGGTCGCCCGCGACGCCGGGGGTCCGGTCCTGCGGGGGACGGGACGCCTGGCCGTGATCCTGCGGGGCCTGCTGCCCGCGTGGTGCGGGACCGCCCTGCGGCGATCCGGCCCGCGGACCCTGGCCACCGCCCTGCGCGTCCCGGGACGGCAGCGCGGCACGCGGGCCCGGGCCGCCCGTGACCTGCCCGCGCGCCGGGGCGGCACCGAGCCGACCGCCGGAACCCGCGCCGGGACCGCCCTGGCCACCGCCACCGGTCGCCTGCCGACGCGCGGCGGCGACACCGGCCGCGGCCTGCGCCGCCGCGGGGCCACCGGACGGCGCGGGCGCACCCGGCTTGCCCGGGACGGGCTTGCCGCCCTGGGCCACCTCCACGGGGAGCATGACGAGCGCCGTCGTACCGCCGGAGTCGGACGGGCGCAGCTGGATGCGGATGCCGTGCCGCTGCGAGAGCCGGCCGACCACGAACAGACCCATGCGCCGGGACACCGACACGTCCACGGTGGGCGGCGAGGCGAGCCGCTCGTTGATCGCCGCGAGGTCTTCGGGCGAGAGCCCGATACCGGTGTCGTGGATCTCGATCAGGACGCGCCCGTCGGGCAGCGCGTGACCGGTGACCTTGACCTTGGTCTGCGGTGAGGAGAACGAAGTGGCGTTCTCGAGGAGCTCGGCGAGCAGGTGCACGAGGTCGTTGACGACCCGGCCCGCGACCTCGGTGGTCGGCACCGCGGCCAGCTCGATCCGCTCGTACTGCTCCACCTCGGAGGCCGCGGCACGCAGCACGTCGACCAGCGGCACCGGCCGGGTCCACCGGCGTCCGGGCTCCTCACCGGCGAGGACGAGGAGGTTCTCACCGTTACGGCGCATACGCGTGGCGAGGTGGTCGAGCTTGAACAGCGAGGACAGCTGGTCGGGGTCGGCCTCGCGGGACTCCAGCTCGGAGATGAGCGAGAGCTGCCGCTGGATGAGGCCCTGCGAACGCCGCGACAGGTTGGTGAACATCGCGTTGACGTTGCCCCGGAGGAGCGCCTGCTCGGCGGCGAGCCGGACCGCCTCGCGGTGCACGTCGTCGAAGGCCGCGGCCACGCGGCCGATCTCGTCCCGGGAGTGCACACCGACCGACTCCACGGAGGTGTCGACGTCCTGCGGGTCGGTCTCGGAGAGCTGCTTGACCAGCTCGGGCAGCCGGTCCTGGGCGACCTTGGTCGCGGTGTCCTGCAGCCGCCGCAGCGAGCTGATCATGGACCGGGCCACCACGAAGGCGCCGACCAGGGAGACGCCGAGGACGAGCAGGATCAGCGCACCGTTGATGATCGCCTCGCGCTGCGACTCGTCGCGCAGCTCACGGGCCTGCTGCTCCATGTCGCCGAGGAGCGTCTTCTCGATCAGCGTCATCTGCTTGAGCTTGGTGGCGGCGGCATCGGACCAGTCGGGGTACGAGCGCCGCTCCAGGCTCCGCATCCCGTTGGAGTTCTTCAGGACGCGCTCGGCGTAGTTGTCCGCGTCCTTGATGACGGGGTTGCTGTCGAGCGGCTTGATCAGCTCGGCCGCGTTACCGCCGCTGGTCGAGTACGACCGCTGGAAGCTGGAGAGGTGGGACTCCTCGTTGCGCCACGCGGACAGGGCGTAGAGCCGGTCGGAGTCGGAGAGCTTGCCGTACTCGCTCTTGTTCGGCGGCAGGGCGGCGGCGATCACGGCGCGCTGGATGGACGCGTACTCCTTGGCGGCGGAGAACGCCGAAAGCGTACGGGTGCGCTGGATCATCTGCGGGTTGCTGGTGGCGAGCGCCATGTCCCGGGAGAGGCTGAGCAGCTGGTCGACCAGCTGGTTGTAGGCCGCCACCGTCTGCGAGGTGGGGGTGCCCTTCTTGTACGCGTCGCGCCGGATGTCCTTGATGGTCAGGAGCTGCGTGGAGATCTGCACGACGTTGTCGCGGATCGACTCGATGGCCTGGTCGCCGCGGGCCTCGTCGATGTCCGCGGTGCCCTGGACGAAGGCGTCCTTGGCGCGGTCGGTCTTGGTCCGCGGGCCCTTGACCGCGAAGTCGCTCGCCTTCGCGCCGTTCGCGAGGGGGCCCGCCGACTGGTCGCGCTCCTCCTGGAGCGCCGCCGCAAGCTCGGTGGCCTGCTTGGTCATGTCGGTGAGCAGCTTCATCCGGTCGAGCTGCTCCATCTCGTCCATGGAGTCGCTGATCCGGATCGCGCCCAGCGAGGTCGCCGCGACCACGGGCAGCGCGAGCAGGGAGACCAGTCGGGTCGAGATACGCCAGTTGCGCAGCGCGAGGCGTGAGCCCTCGCTCCGTGCCCCCTTGGGGGCGCTGGCCGCGCCGGCGGCGGCACGGTCGCCATCGCCGGACTGCGCCGGGGCGTCCTTGCCGCCCAGGCCGCGCTCGCTCTTGCCGCGCAGCTCCGGCTCCGCCGCAGCGCTGCCTTCCCTCTTGAAACGTCCCTGCACTAGCGTCGCAACCTCTGGACCAGGCGTCCCGCCGTACGACGGTGGGACGGTGTGTCGGCGTCTCGGGACCCGGAGGGGTCCCTGGTGGTCGTGAGTGACCGGCGCGTCTCCCCCTCTCCCACCGCCACTCGGCGCTGCGTTGCGCCCCTGCGCGCCGGTTCATACCTGCGGCGGTTTCCGGGAATTCCAGCACAGTGCTGGATCTCCAACAAGGCCCGGGTATCGGCCTGTGACCTACGTGACGAATTGTGACCGCCGTGTCACGAGACGTGTAACGCGATCCCCTTTATATCGGGCGATTTCTGGCGAGCCGGTGGTGGGTGGAGGGTGTCCCAGTCGCCATGATCAGGAGCGGAATCTGCGGTTCAGTGGCGGAATGTCTGTTCCTGCCGGGTGAGTTGAGGGCCGGAAGTGTCCGGAATGTCGGCTACCCGGTGAGCAAACTCACATGCTGATCAAGGGGAGTTCACGGCTTTCCCGGGAATTCCGATGTTTAGCCTGACGCTTTACAAGGGCGGCCCCACCGTCAACTCGCGGTAATCGCCCCCGTACACCAGCAGCACAAGCCCGAGCGAGAATCAGAGGTCCGATCCGCCGATGAAGACGACGATGATGTTCCGCAACATAGCGAACCCGCGGCGCACCACCCTGGCGCACCTCGACGCGACCGAGGAGCTGCAGCCCGCGGAACAGCAGGAGCACACGGCGGACCTCCCCACGAACACGGCCAACCCGAGGCGCACGACGCTGATCGAGGTCCCGGTGGCCGCTGCCGCCGAGTAGCCCTGGCCTGAGGCGAGAAAGAAGCCCGTCCGGCGTTTGAGGACGAGCCCGAAGGGCGACGGGGGGCGCTGGGGGCACAGCCCCCTCACGCGGCGTAAGCCGCATATCGACACAGTCGGCAACCGAGCCGACGGCACAGGTCATGCTCCGCAAGACGGCGTCCCCGCGCGCGTTAGCCTGGAGCGTCAGTTCCAGCACAAACAGCAGAGGGGCGCCGCACCGTGCGCATCGCCAGGTTCTCCCTCGACGGCAATGTCGCCTTCGGCGCGGTCGAGGGCGACATCTCTCCCGGTCAGTCTCCCGAGTCGGCCGAGGGTCTCGTCCTCGACATCATCAAGGGCATCCCGTTCGCGGACTTCGAACTGAGCGGCACCAAGGTCCCGCTCGACAAGGTCCGCCTCCTGCCGCCCGTCCTGCCGAACAAGGTCGTCGCCATCGGCCGCAACTACGCGGAGCACGCGCGCGAACTCGGCAACGAGGTCCCGGACGCCCCCGTCACCTTCTTCAAGCCGTCCACCTCGGTGATCGGCCCCGGCGACGCGATCGTGTACCCCTCCTTCTCCCAGGAGTTGCACCACGAGGCCGAACTGGCCGTCGTCATCGGCCGGATGTGCCGCGAGGTCCCGCGCGAGCGCGCCAAGGACGTCATCCTCGGCTACACCTGCGCCAACGACGTCACGGCCCGCGACGTGCAGAAGCGCGAGAACCAATGGGCCCGGGCCAAGGGCTTCGACACCGCCTGCCCGCTGGGCCCCTGGGTGGAGACGGACATCGACGTCGACGCCGCGTCCAACCTCGCCATCCAGTGCACGGTCAACGGCGAACAGCGCCAGCTCGGCCGTACGACGGACATGGTCCGGTCCATCGAGGACCTGATCGTCCACATCACGGAGGCGATGACGCTGCTCCCCGGCGACGTCATCCTGACCGGCACCCCCGCGGGTGTCGGCCCCCTCACCGTCGGCGACGAGGTCGCCGTCACCATCGAAGGCATCGGCACTCTCACCAACAAGGTGATCAAGCGTGGCTAACGCGAACGTCCGCGTACGTTTCTGTCCCTCGCCGACCGGCAACCCCCACGTGGGCCTGGTCCGCACCGCCCTGTTCAACTGGGCCTACGCCCGGCACACCGGCGGCTCCCTGGTCTTCCGCATCGAGGACACCGACGCGGCCCGCGACTCCGAGGAGTCGTACGAGCAGCTCCTGGACGCCTTCCACTGGCTGGGCTTCGACTGGGACGAGGGCCCCGAGGTCGGCGGCCCGCACGCCCCGTACCGCCAGTCGCAGCGCATGGACCTCTACAAGGACGTCGCACAGAAGCTGCTCGACGGCGGCTACGCCTACCCGTGCTACTGCACCACCGAGGAACTGGACGCCCGCCGTGAGGCCGCCCGCGCGGCCGGTAAGCCCTCGGGCTACGACGGCACGTGCCGCACCCTCACCGCCGAGCAGATCCAGGCGTACGAGGCCGAAGGCCGCTCGCACATCGTGCGCTTCCGCATGCCCGACGAGCCGATCACCTTCACCGACCTGGTCCGCGGCGAGATCACGTACCTGCCGGAGAACGTCACGGACTACGGCATCGTCCGCGCGAACGGCGCCCCGCTCTACACGCTCGTCAACCCACTCGACGACGCCCTGATGGAGATCACCCACGTCCTGCGCGGCGAGGATCTGCTCTCCTCCACGCCGCGCCAGATCGCCCTCTACAAGGCCCTGATCGAACTGGGCATCGCGAAGGCGGTCCCGGAGTTCGGCCATCTTCCCTACGTCATGGGCGAGGGCAACAAGAAGCTCTCCAAGCGCGACCCGCAGAGCTCCCTCAACCTCTACCGCGAGCGCGGCTTCCTGCCCGAGGGCCTGATCAACTACCTCTCGCTCCTGGGCTGGTCGTACTCGCCCGACCAGGACGTCTTCTCGATCAAGGACCTGATCGAGAAGTTCGACATCGCGGACGTGAACGCCAACCCGGCCCGCTTCGACCTGAAGAAGGCCGAGTCGATCAACGGCGACCACATCCGGATGCTGGACGTCAAGGCGTTCACGGAGGCTTGCGAGCCCTGGCTGCAGGCCCCGCACGCCCCCTGGGCCCCGGAGGACTTCGACCGGGCCGCCTGGGAGGCCATCGCCCCGCACGCCCAGACCCGCCTCACGGTCCTCTCGGACATCACGGCCAACGTCGACTTCCTCTTCCTGCCCGAGCCGGTCGAGGACGAGGCGTCCTGGACCAAGGCCATGGGCAAGGGCGACCCGGTGGCACTGCTCACCACGGCCCGCGCCAACCTGGAGGCGGCGGACTGGACGAGCCCGGAGTCCCTCAAGTCGGCCGTCCTCGCGGCCGGAGAGGAGCACGGCCTCAAGCTCGGCAAGGCCCAGGCCCCGGTCCGCGTCGCCGTCACGGGCCGCACGGTCGGCCTGCCCCTCTTCGAGTCTCTCGAAGTACTGGGCAAGGAAAAGACCCTGAAGCGCATCGACGCGGCTCTGGCCAAGCTCGCATAAAGCCTGTCCGGCGTTTGAGGACGAGCGCGTTCAGCGCGATACGGGGGTCCGGGGGCGGAGCCCCCGAAGCGGCTGCAACCACGCGGCGTTAGCCGCATGTCGACACAGCCGGGAAGGGGCGGGGTGGGGAATCAACCCCCCCACCGCGCCCCTTCGGCGTACCGTCGGCCCATGCCGATCAAAGCCGTGCTCTGGGACATCGACGACACGATCTTCGACTACGCCACCGCGGACACCGAAGGTATGCGCGCCCACCTGGAGGCGGAGGGCACCCTCGACCGGTACGGCACCGCCACCGCCGCCCTGACCCGCTGGAAGCGGATCACCGACCGCCACTGGACCCGCTTCGGCACCGGCGAGGTCGACTTCCTCACTCAGCGCCGCGACCGCGTCCGCGACTTCCTGGAGCGCTCGCTCACCGACGCCGAGGCCGACGACTGGTTCCACCGCTACCTCGCCCACTACGAGGCCGCCTGGGCCCTCTTCCCGGACACCGTGCCCGCCCTGGATGCCCTCGCTGCCACCCACCGACACGCGATCCTGTCCAACTCCGCCGCCTTCCAGCAGGAGCGCAAGCTGCGCACCCTGGGCGTCCGCGACCGCTTCGAGGCCGTCCTGTGCGCCGCGGAGCTCGGCGTAGCCAAGCCGGCCGTCGAGGCGTTCCTCGCTGCGTGTACGGCTCTCGGCCTCGCCCCCGAGGAGATCGCGTACGTGGGCGACCAGCCGGAGATCGACGCCCGCGGCGCCCGGGACGCGGGCCTGCTCGGGATCTGGCTCGACCGCAGTGGCACCGGTGCCCAACTCCCGGGCGGCGTACACCGGATCACCGGCCTCGACGAGCTCCCCGAGCTGTTGCTCGCCGATACCCGTTTTGGAGCGCCGTCCACCTTCGGGTAATGTTCTTTCTGCGCCGCTCGCGGGGCCCACGGGTCCGAGAGAGGCGCAAGCCGAACAAGGCTCCCGAAGGGGGTTGCGTTTTGGTGGCCTATGGTGTAATTGGCAGCACGACTGATTCTGGTTCAGTTAGTCTAGGTTCGAGTCCTGGTAGGCCAGCTCGCAGAGCTCATCTGCAAAGCCCCCGTTGTGTAGCGGCCTAGCACGCTGCCCTCTCAAGGCAGTAGCGCCGGTTCGAATCCGGTCGGGGGTACAGATCCTTCCCGCGGGAACAGACCGGGTCGCACCCACTGTTCTCGATGCAGGATCGCTAGGGCCCCCGTTGTGTAGCGGCCTAGCACGCCGCCCTCTCAAGGCGGTAGCGCCGGTTCGAATCCGGTCGGGGGTACCAACTGGTCTAGACAACCAGTGGCCTATGGTGTAATTGGCAGCACGACTGATTCTGGTTCAGTTAGTTTAGGTTCGAGTCCTGGTAGGCCAGCTGATCACGTGGAGACACGCGGTCATGCCCCCGTTGTGTAGCGGCCTAGCACGCCGCCCTCTCAAGGCGGTAGCGCCGGTTCGAATCCGGTCGGGGGTACGCATGGACGAAAGGCCCTTCGCGCGGCACAGCGCGAAGGGCCTTCGTCATGTGGGAAGTTGATGGGGAAGTTGAGTCGTGCGCGGCACAAAAGGCCGCGAACGGGCGGCCGTTGAACCACCCGCGAGGGACGTGGGCGCGAACTGGGGGCGCCCTATGGACGGTTGGGGCAACCCCCGACCGGTCGGGCCCGCCGCGGCGTTGAGGCGGGACCCACCGTCGTACGCACAGCGCGCTGCCCCGCTCAGCCGGTGCGGCGCAGCGCCTCGGAGAGGCGGCCGGCCGCGTCGATGACCGCCTGGGCGTGCATCCGCCCGGGGTGGCGGGTCAGACGCTCGATCGGTCCGGAGACCGAGACGGCGGCGACCACGCGGTTGGAGGGGCCGCGCACCGGCGCCGAGACCGAGGCCACGCCCGGCTCCCGCTCGCCGATCGACTGGGCCCAGCCCCGGCGGCGTACGCCGGAAAGGGCCGTGGCTGTGAAACGCGCGCCCTGGAGGCCGCGGTGGAGCCGCTCGGGTTCCTCCCAGGCCATCAGGATCTGCGCCGAAGAGCCCGCCTTCATGGTGAGCGTCGAGCCGACCGGGACGGTGTCCCTGAGGCCCGACAGGCGCTCCGCCGCGGCGACGCAGATGCGCATGTCGCCTTGGCGGCGGTAGAGCTGGGCGCTCTCGCCGGTCACGTCACGGAGGTGGGTCAGTACCGGCCCGGCCGTGGCGAGCAGGCGGTCCTCGCCCGCGGCGGCGGCCAGTTCGGCCAGCCGCGGTCCGAGGATGAACCGGCCCTGCATGTCCCTGGCCACCATGCGGTGGTGCTCCAGGGCCACGGCGAGGCGATGTGCAGTAGGTCTGGCGAGTCCGGTGGCCGCGACCAGCCCTGCGAGGGTGGCCGGACCGGACTCCAGGGCGCTCAGGACAAGGGCTGCCTTGTCCAGAACGCCGACGCCGCTAGAGTTGTCCATGAGACGATACTCGCGTCTCACTCTGTGAAACGCAAGTTCAATTTTTCCGGGAACTTGCCACCCTGGACGCATCAGCGGCCCGCCGACCATCGGGCCCGGCGGATCACGTCCGGTACGTGGGGTACGGACGTCGCCGCTCACATCTCTAGTCGTGGCCGGGCGCAACATGCCGGCCGGAGGGAAAGCGATGGGTAGGACACTCGCGGAGAAGGTCTGGGACGACCACGTCGTCCGGCGCGCGGAGGGCGAGCCCGACCTTCTCTTCATCGATCTGCACCTGCTGCACGAGGTGACCAGCCCCCAGGCCTTCGACGGCCTCCGCAAGAGCAACCGGCAGGTGCGGCGGCTCGACCTCACCATCGCGACCGAGGACCACAACACCCCGACCCTCGACATCGACAAGCCGATCGCGGACCCGGTGTCCCGCGCCCAGCTGGAGACGCTGCGCAAGAACTGCGCGGACTTCGGCGTACGGCTGCACCCGCTCGGCGACGTCGAGCAGGGCGTCGTCCACGTCGTGGGCCCGCAGCTGGGCCTGACCCAGCCCGGCACCACCGTCGTCTGCGGTGACTCGCACACCTCCACCCACGGCGCGTTCGGCGCGCTGGCGTTCGGCATCGGCACCTCGCAGGTCGAGCACGTGCTCGCCACCCAGACGCTGCCGCTCGCCCGTCCGAAGACCATGGCGATCACGATCGACGGCGAACTGCCCGACGGCGTCACCGCCAAGGACCTGATCCTGGCCATCATCGCCAAGATCGGCACCGGCGGCGGCCAGGGCTACATCCTCGAATACCGCGGCTCCGCCATCGAGAAGCTCTCGATGGAGGCCCGGATGACCATCTGCAACATGTCGATCGAGGCCGGCGCCCGCGCGGGCATGATCGCCCCGGACGAGACGACCTTCGATTACCTCAAGGGCCGCCCGCACGCCCCGCAGGGCGCGGACTGGGACGAGGCCGTCGCGTACTGGAAGACCCTCAAGAGCGACGACGACGCGGTGTTCGACGCCGAGGTGGTCATCGACGCCAATTCCCTGGCGCCGTTCGTTACCTGGGGCACCAACCCCGGCCAGGGCGCGCCGCTGTCGGCCAACGTCCCCGACCCGGCTTCGTACGAAGACGCTTCGGAGCGCCTGGCCGCCGAAAAGGCCCTGGAGTACATGGGTCTTACCGCCGGACAGCCGCTGCGCGACATCAAGGTCGACACCGTCTTCGTCGGCTCCTGCACCAACGGCCGGATCGAGGACCTGCGCGCCGCCGCCGCGATCGTGCAGGGCCGCAAAGTCGCCGACGGCGTACGGATGCTGGTGGTTCCCGGCTCGGCGCGCGTGGGCCTCCAGGCCGTCGACGAGGGCCTGGACACGGTCTTCAAGGAGGCCGGCGCCGAATGGCGGCACGCGGGCTGCTCGATGTGTCTGGGCATGAACCCCGACCAACTCGCGCCCGGTGAGCGCTCCGCGTCCACCTCCAACCGCAACTTCGAGGGCCGGCAGGGCAAGGGCGGCCGCACCCACCTGGTCTCGCCCCAGGTCGCCGCCGCCACCGCGGTCCTGGGACACCTGGCCTCCCCGGCCGATCTGACCGACCCTTCCGCCGCCGACGCCCGTACGCCCGCTGGAGTCTGATCGCCATGGAAGCATTCACCACGCACACCGGCCGCGCCGTACCGCTGCGCCGCAGCAACGTCGACACCGACCAGATCATCCCGGCCCACTGGCTGAAGAAGGTCACCCGCGACGGCTTCGAGGACGGACTCTTCGAAGCCTGGCGCAAGGACGAGTCGTTCGTGCTCAACCAGCCGGAGCGCAAGGGCGCCACCGTTCTGGTCGCGGGCCCCGACTTCGGTACGGGTTCCTCGCGCGAGCACGCCGTCTGGGCGCTCCAGAACTACGGCTTCAAGGCCGTCATCTCGTCCCGCTTCGCCGACATCTTCCGCGGCAACTCGCTGAAGAACGGCCTGCTCACGGTCGTACTCGAGCAGGAGGTCGTGGACGCCCTGTGGGAGCTGACCGACAAGGACCCGCAGGCCGAGATCACCGTCGACCTGGAGTCCCGCGAGGTGCGCGCCGAGGGCGTCACCGCCTCGTTCGAGCTGGACGAGAACGCCCGCTGGCGGCTCCTGAACGGCCTTGACGACATCAGCATCACGCTCCAGAACGAGGCCGACATCGCGGCCTACGAGGCGAAGCGCCCGGCCCACAAGCCGCGCACCGTCCAAGCCTGATCCGTTCTCCTCCGTACTGCTCGACGGAGACTGCTGCGCCATTCGTGCAGCACGTCCCGAGCCCCTCACCGAACCGCGGTCTGCGTGCAGGCCGCGGTTCGGTGTTTTTGTTCATACGGTCTCCAAGTCGCTGTTCATGCAAGGCGGTTGTCGGTCATACTGAGCCTCAAGGGGTGAGTTTCAGCCAACTCGACTTAGGGTTCGCCCAGGCCTCGAAAACCCCAATTGGGCGGCACGCTGAGACCTCGTGAGGCGACAACTCGCCCCAGATGGCACAATCGGTGCATGGAACGCGACGACCAACTCGAGCTCTACGGGCTCGTCGCGGACCGGCTCAAGGAAGCGCACGCGACGGTGCGCGCACTGCAAGTCCCGGAGGGCGTACGGATGGCGCTGACCCGGAAGCTGCTGGTCATTACGGCCGCGGCCAAACACGATCTCGCCGACGCGGCAAGGCGCCTGGACCAGTTCATGGCCGATCTGGACGCGGGTCGATTCCCTCGTCCGAGTCGCGGCCCGGACGACCCCCGTTGAGGGCGGCGAAGGGTGGCGGATGGCGAACTCCCCAACAGTTCACCGCGTTGCGGCACAAGGGTGATTAGCCCGTTTCGTGTTTGATTTGCGGTATATATCTGCCTAACGTGCGAAAAAGCTTGAACAGATACGTTCTGGCAATGTCTCCGAAGGGGAAGACGTGAACAAGGCGCAGCTCGTAGAAGCGATTGCTGACAAGGTCGGTGGCCGTCAGCAGGCCGCCGACGCGGTCGACGCGGTCCTGGACGCCATCGTCCGCGCAGTTGTGGGTGGCGACCGGGTTTCGGTCACCGGCTTCGGCTCGTTCGAGAAGGTCGACCGCCCGGCTCGTTACGCCCGCAACCCGCAGACGGGCGAGCGGGTCCGGGTCAAGAAGACCTCGGTGCCGCGGTTCCGTGCGGGCCAGGGCTTCAAGGACCTGGTGAGCGGCTCGAAGAAGCTCCCGCGCGGCGGCGAGGTCGCCGTCAAGAAGGCTCCTAAGGGCAGCCTCACGGGCGGCAAGGCCACCGTCAAGAAGGCCGCCGCGAAGAAGGCGGCGGCCAAGAAGACGGCGGCGAAGAAGGCGGCGCCCGCGAAGAAGGCGGCCGCGAAGAAGGTCACCGCCAAGAAGGCGCCCGCGAAGAAGGCGGCGGCCAAGAAGACGGCGGCGAAGAAGGCCACGGCCAAGAAGGCGGCGCCCGCCAAGAAGGCCGCGGCGAAGAAGACCACCGCCAAGAAGGCCGCCGCCAAGAAGGCGCCCGCGAAGAAGGCCACGGCCAAGAAGGCGCCCGCGAAGAAGGCCGCCGGTCGCAAGACCACGGCCAAGAAGACCACCGCCAGGAAGAGGTAAGGCGGCACCACCGCCTCGGGCTTACTCACGCGCCGGGCCGGGCTCCCTCCGGGGAGCCCGGCCCGCGGTGCGTCCGGGGACGGCCGATACGCTGCGGGCATGCAGGCGACCGCGTACACGTACGACCCCGATACCCGCAGCGGCAGTGTGCTGTTGGACGACGGCACCCCGGTGCCCTTCGACGCCGCGGCCTTCGACGCGGGCGGACTGCTGCTGCTCCGGCCGGGCCAGCGAGTGCGGATCGAGGTCGAGGGTGAGGGCGAGGACCGCCGCATCACGTTGGTGACGTTGCAGACGCTCTAGGGCCGTTTCGGGGACACCCCCTAGCGCTGCAGGAGGGGCCTGGAGCGCCGCCTGGACTTCTTCAAGGAGTCAGTCCGGAGTTGCGGCCGAGCCCCTGAGGGAGCCGGTCAGCGGGGCCGCCGCCGCCCGCGTGCGCGGTCCGACGCCGAGCGCGAAGGCGGTCCGCAAGTCGTCCCAGGTGTCCACGTCCTGCCGTACGCCCGGCACGTCGGACAAGGGGATCTCCTCGGCTCCGGAGGCCCGGTGGCGGGCCCGTGACGGGCCGCCGAAGGCCGGGGCCAGCGGGGTGCCGGGAGCGGCGGAAAGCAGTGTGGTGCCGATTCCCGCGGCATCGGCGAGAAATGCGCGGGGAAATGCCCGGGCATATTCCAGAACTCGGGACAATTCCTCGGGGCGCAATGCCGGAAGATCGGCGTTCAGGGCCGCGACCGCGGCGGCCGGGTGGAGCGCGCGAGCGGCGCGCGCCCCGTGCGCGAGCGCCGCGTTCAGGCCCCCGGCCGGTTCGTCCCGTACCACCAGGGCCCCGAGGGCGCCCAGCTCGCGGGCGGCGAGCGGGTCGTCCGTGACGACCACCACATCCCGTACCGCCGGACAGGAAGCCGCCGCGGCCACCGTGTCCTGCGCGAACGCGAGCGCGAGCGAGGGACGCAGGGCGGCGGCCGCGGAGGCGGAGAGCCTGCTTTTCGCCCGCATCAGGGGCTTCACGGGTATGACCAGACTCCACCAGGGCGCCGCGGGCCGGCCGTCATCTGTGCGCATCGGGGTCATTCTGGCTTGTGCCGGGCCGCGGCCGCCCGGAAGTGCGTGCAGGGGCCCCGGCGTACCGTGTCCTCGACAGACAGAGGGCCTGGGGCGACACTTGTGCGGCGCACCAGCGCACATCAGGTCAGCAGAGGAAGGTGTCCGAGTGTCCCGCCGCAGAATCGGCTTCTGGTACCGCCTGGCGGCGGTCATCGCTAAACCGCCGCTGGTACTTCTTCTCAAGCGGGACTGGCGCGGCACGGAACACATTCCGGCCGAGGGTGGATTTATCACGGCGGTGAACCACAATTCTCACGTGGACCCATTGGCGTATGCCCACTTTCAGTACAACACCGGACGGGTCCCGCGATTCCTGGCGAAGCACGGCCTATTCAAGGACGGTTTTGTCGGCACCATGATGCGCGGTACCGGACAGATCCCGGTTTACCGCGAGTCCACCGACGCACTCAGCGCCTTCCGCGCCGCGATCGACGCCGTGGAACGCGGTGAGTGCGTCGCGTTCTACCCGGAGGGAACCCTCACCCGCGACCCCGATCTGTGGCCGATGAGCGCCAAGACCGGTGTCGCGCGGGTGGCTCTGAAGACCAAGTGCCCGGTGATTCCCGTCGCGCAGTGGGGTGCCAACGAACTCCTGCCGCCGTACGCGACGAAGCCGCACATCCTGCCGCGCAAGACGCACCGCGTGCTCGCCGGACCGCCGGTCGACCTCTCGCGGTTCTACGACCAGGAGATGACCCCCGAACTCCTCAAGGAGGCAACGGAGGTCATCATGGCCGCGATCACCTCGCTCCTGGAGGAGATCCGCGGCGAGAAGGCGCCCGAGACGCCGTACGACCCCCGCAGGGCACGGATCGAGCAGCGGCGCAAGGCGGCCCGGATCCAGCCGAATACGCTGCGGGAACAGCGCAACGCGCCACAGGAACAGCCGAACACGACCGGTGCGTCCGGCGAGATGACCGGCACGGCCGGGGAGGACAGCAAGTGACTTCGCCTGTGAAGGCAGCCGTCTTCGGGACGGGTTCGTGGGGTACGGCCTTCGGCATGGTGCTCGCGGACGCGGGCTGCGACGTGACCCTGTGGGGCCGCCGCGCCGAACTCGTCGACGCCGTCAACTCCACCCGGATCAACCCCGACTACCTTCCGGGGGTCGAACTCCCCGAGCGGGTAAGGGCAACCACCGACCCGGCCGAGGCCGCGGAGGGTGCCGAGTTCACGGTGCTCGCGGTGCCTTCGCAGACGCTGCGCGGCAACCTCGGTGCGTGGGCGCCGCTGCTCGCTCCCGACACCGTCCTCGTATCGCTCATGAAGGGCGTGGAACTCGGCTCCGCGATGCGGATGAGCGAGGTCGTCGAGGACGTCACCAAGGCGCCCGCCGACCGGATCGCTGTCGTCACCGGGCCCAACCTCGCCCGCGAGATCGCCGCCCGGCAGCCGGCCGCCGCGGTCGTCGCCTGCCGCGACGAGTCCGTGGCCCAGCGGCTTCAGGCCGCCTGCCACACCCCGTACTTCCGGCCGTACACCAACACCGACGTGGTCGGCTGCGAACTCGGCGGCGCCGTCAAGAACGTGATCGGTCTCGCCGTCGGCATCGCGGACGGCATGGGCCTCGGCGACAACGCCAAGGGCTCCCTGATCACCCGCGGCCTCGCCGAGACCACCCGGCTCGGCATCGCCATGGGCGCCGATCCGCTGACCTTCTCCGGACTCGCGGGCCTGGGCGACCTGGTGGCCACGTGCTCCTCGCCGCTGTCGCGGAACCACACCTTCGGCACCAACCTCGGCAAGGGCATGACCCTGGAGGAGACCATCGCGGTCACCAAGCAGACCGCCGAAGGCGTCAAGTCCTGTGAATCCGTTCTGGATCTGGCCCGTCGGCACGGCGTCGACATGCCCATCACCGAGACCGTCGTCGGCATCGTGCACGAGGGCAAGCCGCCGGTCGTCGCCCTCAAGGAGCTGATGGCGCGCAGCGCCAAGCCCGAGCGGCGCTGACCCGGCGGCCTGCCCGCATCGATCCGTCGGCGTACGCACGCTGACTCGGGTCCTACCAACAGGTACGCTCGACGCGATATGAGCAGCGAGAACCTCCCCCAGAGCCCGGTCCCCTCCATGCCAGGGGATTCCCGCAAGCCGCGCGTGGCCGTAGTGTTCGGCGGCCGCAGCTCCGAGCACGGCATCTCCGTCGTCACGGCCGGCGCCATACTGAGCGCCATCGACCGCGACAAGTACGAGGTGCTGCCGATCGGCATCACCACCGACGGCCGCTGGGCGCTGACCGCCGACGAGCCGGAGCGGATGGCGATCACCGACCGCCAGGTGCCGGACGTGGCCCAGCTCGCCGAGTCCTCGGAGGGCGGCGTGCTCATGCCGCTCGACCCCGGCAACCGCGAGGTGGTGTTCGCGGAGCCCGGCGCCGTCCCCAAGGCGCTAGGTGAGGTCGACGTCGTCTTCCCCATGCTGCACGGCCCGTACGGCGAGGACGGCACCCTTCAGGGGCTTCTTGAGCTCTCCGGGACGCCGTACGTCGGCTCGGGCGTCCTCGCCTCCGCGGTGGGGCAGGACAAGGAGTACATGAAGCGGGTGTTCACATCGTTCGGGCTGCCCGTCGGCCCGTACGTGGTGATCAGGCCGCGCGAGTGGGCGAAGGACCCGGCCGCCGCCCGCAAGAAGATCGTGGACTTCGCGGGCGAGCACGGCTGGCCGCTGTTCGTGAAGCCCGCGCGGGCCGGTTCCTCGTTCGGCATCACCAAGGTCGACTCCCTGGAGGGCCTGGAGGACGCCATCGAGGAGGCGCAGCGCCACGACCCGAAGATCATCGTGGAGGCGCTGCTCCGCGGCCGCGAGATCGAGTGCGGCGTCCTCGAGTTCGAGGACGGGCCGCGCGCCAGCGTGCCCGCGGAGATCCCGCCGGTCTCCGACCACGCCTTCTACGACTTCGAGGCCAAGTACATCGACTCGGCCTCCGGCCTCGTGCCCGCGCCGCTCACCGAGGAGCAGACCGCCGAGGTGCAGCGGCTCGCGGTGGAGGCGTTCGAGGCGGCGGGCTGCGAGGGCCTGGTGCGCGCGGACTTCTTCCTCACCGAGGACGGCGAGTTCGTGATCAACGAGATCAATACGATGCCGGGCTTCACGCCGATCTCCATGTACCCGCGAATGTGGCAGGAGAGCGGAGTCAGCTACCCGGAGCTGGTGGACCGGCTTGTGCAGGCGGCGCTGAACCGGTCGACGGGGCTGCGCTGAGCGTCAGGTGGGGTTGGCGACGCCTTCCGGGATCGCCTTCTTGACCGGCTTCGCCAGGTCGGTGAGCGGGCCGAGGCCGTTGTCCTCGGCCCGCTTCTTGTCGAGCGTGACCTCCACGTACGCCTGGCGCAGGCCGGAGGTGAAGCGGAACGAGCCGTCGTCCTGCGGTTCCAGGAGCCAGCGGACGTCGTTGACGATGACACCGTCGGACTTCTCGTCGAGCATGGCCGCGGGGCGGGGTACACCGCAGCGCAGTATGATCGCCGAGCCTCCCCAGGCCGCCGTCAGCTCGGAGCGCGGCTCCGGGTCCTCGCGGTCCAGGCCGCCGAGGCGCTGCGGAAGCTGCTTGTGCAGGTCCTTGCAGAGCCGGGCGGTCTCGGCGTCCGGGGAGGGAACCGCGATCGTCGCCGTGTCGTCCGTTGAGGAGCAGCCCATGGTCACGAACAGCAGACCGAGGGCGGTAAGCAGCAGGGGCCGGCGACGGGAAATCTTCACCGGCCAAGCGTAGACGGGGGCTACAAGTGCACCACCGGGCAGGTCAGAGTGCGGGTGATGCCGTCCACTTGCTGGACTTTGGCGACCACCATGCGACCGAGCTCGTCGACGGTGTCGGCCTGAGCGCGCACGATGACATCGTACGGACCGGTGACATCCTCGGCCTGGACCACTCCGGGGATCTTGCCGATCAGCTCGGCGACGGTCGACGCCTTGCCCACCTCGGTCTGAATCAGGATGTACGCCTGTACCACGGAACCTCCAGGGCGGCCACGAGGATCATGTGGGGAGAAGGGACGCCACGGTATCGCGTCGCCGCATGCCGCGGGGAGACCTTGCGGGGCCGGTGGCGCCGGGACCGGGGCGCGACGGCAGGACGACCGGACCGAGACGACGTAGCTGTTGACGGCACCCGCAGCTCTGTTGACGGTACTCGCGGCCGACATGGGCCGCGACCGCGAACAGGGTGCGGTGCAACAGGCAGAAAAGCTGGAAGAGGCAATCCGATGCCGGGTGACCGAGGCAGCGGCACGACAGGAAGAGGCGAGACTCGATGAAGGGCACCGTGGGCGAGCTCGGCGAGTTCGGGCTCATCAGGGAGCTCACCTCCCGGCTCACCACCACACCGGCGGTCCGGCTCGGCCCCGGTGACGACGCCGCGGTGGTGGCCGCGCCCGACCGCAGAGTGGTGGCGAGCACCGACGTCCTGCTCGAGGGGCGGCACTTCCGCCGCGACTGGTCCACGGCGTACGACGTGGGGCGCAAGGCGGCCGCACAGAACCTCGCGGACATCGCCGCCATGGGCGCCGTACCGACCGCGCTCCTGCTCGGCCTCGTGGTGCCCGCCGAACTGCCGGTCACCTGGGCCAGCGAGCTCATGGACGGCCTGCGGGACGAGTGCCAGGTCGCGGGCGCGGCCGTGGTCGGCGGCGATGTCGTACGGGGTGACACCATCACCGTCGCCATCACGGCGCTCGGCGATCTGCGCAATCACGAGCCGGTGACCCGCGCCGGGGCACAGCCCGGTGATGTCGTCGCGTACACCGGCTGGTTGGGCTGGTCCGCCGCCGGGCACGCGGTGCTCTCGCGCGGCTTCCGCTCGCCCCGGGCCTTCGTCGAGGCGCACCGCAGGCCCGAACCGCCGTACCACGCGGGCCCCGCGGCCGCCGGGCTCGGCGCCACCGCGATGGCCGACGTCAGCGACGGCCTGATCGCCGACCTCGGGCACATCGCCGAGTCGAGCAAGGTACGCATCGACATCAAGTCCGCGTCCGTGGACGTCCCTTCGCAGATGAACGACATCGGGCAGGCCGTCGGCGTGGACCCGCTCCAGTGGGTGCTCACCGGGGGAGAGGACCACGCGATCGTCGCCACCTTCCCGCCGGACGTGAAGCTTCCGGCCCGCTGGAAGGTGATCGGCGAGGTACTCAACCCCTCGGCGCTGCCGCAGGTCACCGTGGACGGCGCGGCCTGGACGCGGAAGAGCGGCTGGGACCACTTCGGCGAGATCGAGGACTGAAGAGGACTGGAGAGACTGGAGAGGATTGGGAAGGACTGAGGCAACCATGACGGCACTTCCACGGGTACTCACCGTCGCCGGGTCCGACTCCGGCGGCGGCGCGGGCATCCAGGCCGATCTCAAGACGATGCTGGCGCTCGGCACCCACGGCATGAGCGTGATCACCGCGGTCACCGCGCAGAACTCACTTGGCGTGCAAGGGGCTTGGGAGCTGCCGGTCGAGGCGGTGCGGGCGCAGTACCGCAGCGTCGTCGACGACATCGGCGTCCAGGCCGTGAAGACCGGGATGCTCGCCTCGGCCGAACTCGTCGAGGCCGTCGCGGAGTTGCTGGCCGACACCGACGCGCCCGCCGTCGTCGACCCCGTGGGGGTCTCCAAGCACGGCGACGCGCTGCTCGCCGCCTCGGCCCTCGACTCGGTACGCACCAAGCTCCTGCCGGTCGCGACGGTGGCCACGCCGAACCTGGACGAGGTGCGCCAACTCACGGGCGTGACCGTCGAGTCCGAGGCGGACCTGCGCCGCGCCGCCGCCGCGGTCCTGGAGTTCGGGCCCCGCTGGGCGCTGATCAAGGGCGGCCATCTGACCGGCGGCGCGGGCGCGGCCGAGGCGGTCGACCTGCTCACCGACGGCAACGAGGAGCACTGGCTGCGCGCCCCGCGCCACGACAACCGGCACACCCACGGCACCGGCTGCACCCTCGCCAGTGCCACCGCCGCCGGACTCGCCAAGGGCCTTTCGGTGCCGGACGCGGTACGGGCGGCCAAGGAGTACGTCACCGGGGCGATCGCCGCCGGGTTCGCGCTGGGGGGCGGGATCGGGCCGGTGGATCATGGGTGGCGGATGCGGTAGGCCGCGGCATGGTGCTTCGTAGGTACGACGAAGGGCCGGCCCACCCGGAGGTGGACCGGCCCTTCAAGCAACCAGCTAGGTGGCCGCGCTAAGCGTTGCGTCAGCGCGAGACCTTGCCGGCCTTGATGCACGAGGTGCAAGCGTTCACGCGCTTCGGCGTCCCGCCCACCACGGTACGTACACGCTGGATGTTCGGGTTCCAGCGACGGGACGTACGGCGGTGCGAGTGCGAGATGTTGTTGCCGAAGCCCGGCCCCTTGCCGCAGACGTCGCAGTTGGCAGCCACGGGTCACTCCAAAGACTTCAGATGCACTTACGGTTAAACCCGGCAGGCCGGGATCAGTGATCTGAGTGGCGTTGCCAGGGAAGTGGCCCGATCTGGATCGGGCAACCGAGGCAGCATACAACGGCCGCTTCGGTAGAACGAAACTACCACGGGCAGTGCGGCCCCCGCCCCGGGCGGCCTTCCGACCGGGGACTACGCTGCGACACGACCCTGCAGCTAGGAGACACGGTGCAAGATCGAGGGGCCCCCGGCGCAGCGGCGGTACGGACCTGGTGCGGCCTCGCTCTGGACGCCCTCGGCCGGGCCCGCGCGGACATCGACGCGATCAACGTCTATCCGGTCGCGGACGGCGACACCGGCACCAACCTCTATCTGACCGTGGAATCGGCCGCTCAGGCTGTCGACGCGGTGTTCTCCGCACACGAGGCGGCCGGTTCCGGAGGTGGCCCCTCGCTCGCGGAGGCGGTGCGCGCGATGGCGCACGGCGCCCTGATCGGGGCGTGCGGCAACTCCGGCACGATCCTGGCGCAACTGCTGCGCGGGGCGGCCCAGATCGTGACCGCGGCAGGCGCCTCGGCGGAGGGTGCCGCGCCCTCGACCGACGAGCCTCAAGGTGACGGGTCTCACGCCCGCGGTGAGCGGGAACCCGGCGGGGAACTGCTGCGGCGGGCGCTGCGGCACTCCGCCGAGTCCGGCTTCCGGGCCGTTGCCCATCCGGTCGAGGGGACGGTGCTCTCCGTCGCCACCGCGGCCGCGGACGCCGCCGAGGGCGCCGCTGACGGTGACTGTGCGGCCGTGGCGCGGGCCGCGTACGACGGGGCGCTCGCGGCCCTCGACGCGACGCCGGGTCAGCTCGCGGTGCTCGGCCGGGCCGGTGTCGTGGACGCGGGCGGGCTCGGGCTCGTGGCCGTGCTCGGCGCCCTGGTGGAGGCCCTGACGGGGGAGGCGCCGCCCGGAGCGGACCGCGTCGCCGCGGCACGGCACCCGCGCGACGTGACCGTCCCCGGTCCCGGCCCCCTCACCGACGTCGGCGATACGGCGCCGGGCGCGGGCGAGGAGTGGACGTACCCGCGCACGGCTGCGGCCGACGGGCCGCCGCACGCGCGCGTGCCGGGCGATACGGGGCACGCGCGCGTGCCGGACGCGGACGGACCGGACGAGCCGGACGAGCCCGGGGCCGAGTGCGCGGCCGAATCCGCAGGTGTCGGGCCCGCCTTCGAGGTGATCTACCTCCTGGAGGCCGAGGACGCGGCCGTCGACCGGCTCCGCGACCGGCTCGACATGCTCGGCGACTCCTTGGTCGTGGTCGGCGGCGACGGTCTGTGGAACGTCCATGTGCATGTCGACGACGCGGGCGCCGCGGTCGAGGCCGGTATCGAGGCGGGCCGCCCGTACCGCATCCGCATCACGCACTTCGGCGCCGAGGACGTGCACAGCACCGGCCGCCCCGCGCCGCCGCCCGAGCGTGCCCAGCGCGCCGTCGTCGCCGTACTGCCCGGCGAGGGCCTCGCCGACCTGTGCACCGGGGCCGGTGCCACCGTGGTGCTCGCGCGCCCCGGGGAGCCGCCCGCGAGCGGGGAGCTCGTCGACGCGATCCGCCGCGCCCACGCGCGCGAGGTCGTGCTGCTGCCCAACGACCCGGCACTGCGCCACACCGCGGCCGCCGCGGCGGACCAGGCCCGCACCGAGGGCCTCCGCGTGGCGCTCATCCCGACCCGTGCCGCGGTCCAGGGCGTCGCCGCGCTCGCCGTGCACGAGCCGGACCGCGGCTTCGACGAGGACGTCGTCGCCATGACCTCGGCGGCCGGAGCCACCCGGTACGCCGAACTGGCCATCGCCGAGCGGCAGTCGTGGACCACGGCGGGCATCTGCCAGACCGGTGACGTCCTCGGCCTGATCGACGGCGACGTCGCGGTGATCGGCGACAGCAAGCTCGGCCTGGCGGCCACCGCGATCACCGTGCTCGACCGGATGCTCGCGGCCGGCGGCGAGTTGGTCACGCTGGTCCTCGGCGACGAGGTGCCCGACGCCGTCGCGGACGGCCTCGAGGCCCATGTACGCGAGGCGTACCTCGCCGTGGACACGGTCGTCTACCACGGCGGACGGCAGTCGGCGCTGCTGCTCATCGGCGTGGAATGAACAGCCCGTCCGGCGTTTGAGGACGAGCGCTCCCCCCCCCGCGCAAGCTCTCGGCTTCGCTCGAGCAGGGAGGTACCCCCCTGCGCGATGAAGCGGGGTCTGGGGGCGCAGCCCCCAGATGCGGCAACCGAGCCGACGGCACGGATACGTCGTACGGAAGCCCGCTGTCAGAGCCATGGTGTGCAATGGATCCGTGCCCGTGCTCGAAGAACCCCTGAAGAAAGTGCTCGGCCCCGCCACCGCGAAGGTCATGGCCGAGCACCTCGACCTGCACACGGTCGGCGACCTGCTGCACCACTACCCGCGGCGGTACGCCGAGCGTGGCGAGCTCACCCGCCTCTCCGACCTGCCCCTGGACGAGCACGTCACGGTCGTCGCGCAGGTGGAGACCGCTCGCGTGCTGAAGTTCAACCACGGCCGCGGCCAGCGCCTCGAGGTCGTGATCACGGACGGCAGCGGTCGGCTTCAGCTGGTCTTCTTCGGCCGCGGCATCCACAAGCCGCACAAGGATCTGCTGCCGGGCACGCGCGCGATGTTCGCGGGCAAGGTCTCCTCCTTCAACCGCAAGCTCCAGCTCGCCCACCCCGCGTACCAACTCCTGCGCGGCGGCGATGCGGAGACCGTCGACTCCTGGGCGGGCGCCCTGATCCCGATCTATCCGGCCACCGCCAAACTGGAGTCCTGGAAGATCGCCAAGGCGGTGGACGCGGTGCTCCCCAGCGCCGCCGACGCCGTCGACCCGCTCCCGCATGCCCTCCGCGAAGGCCGCGGCCTCCTCCCACTCCCCGAGGCCCTGCACAAGATCCACCGCCCGCGGCACAAGGCGGACATCGGTGCCGCCAGGGACCGCCTGAAGTGGGACGAGGCCTTCGTCCTCCAGGTCGCCCTGGCCCGCAGACGGTACGCCGAGACCCAACTCCCCGCCGTGCCCCGCAAACCCGCCCCGAACGGCATCCTCGACGCCTTCGACGCCCGCCTGCCGTTCACCCTCACCGAAGGCCAGCAAAGCGTCTCCCGCGAGATCTTCGACGACCTGGCCACGGACCACCCGATGCACCGCTTGCTGCAAGGCGAGGTCGGTTCCGGGAAGGCTCAGCCGCTGGACTCGCTCGTTCTGACTCCTGAGGGGTACCGGCTGATGGGGGACCTGGGGGAAGGTGACGCCGTCGTGGTGCCCACAGGGGAAATCGCCTTGATCGACGGCGTGTTCCCGCAGGGGGAGCGTGACGTGTGGCGCCTGACTCTCTGCGACGGGAGCTCCGTCGAGTGCGATGACGAGCACCTCTGGATCGTCGGTACGCGTGGCGTCCGCCTGGGTGACCAGCGCTCGCAGGTGCTGACGACCAGGCAGATCCGGGCCGATCTCGCCACGGCGGACGGCTCGCCGAAGTGGCACCTGCCCGCCGCCACGCCGGTGGACCTGGGGGGAGACGAGCAGCTGCCGTCGGACCCGTACCACCTGGGCCTGCGGCTCTGCACGGCCGACCAAGAGGCGCCCGGCTCCGGTACGCGCATCCCCGAAGCATTCCGGAACACCTCGGTCAAGAACCGCCTCGCCCTGCTCCAGGGCATCCTGGACACCGGCGGCACGGTGGGGCCGGACGGACTGAGCATCTCCCTGGGACCGGCGTCCGCGTGGCTCGCCGAGGACGTGGCGTGGCTCGTGCGTTCGCTGGGAGGCCGGGCCCGGGTGCTGCCCGAGCAGGCCGGGGGGAAGGTCACGGGACAGGCGGGGGAGCAGCCCGGGGAGCAGATCACGGAACGGGCCGGGGAGCAGTCCGCCCGCACCGTGTCGCTCGCGCTGCCCGACGCGTACGCCCCCTTCAGGCTGCCCTACAAGGCGGAGCGGGTGCGCCCGCGCCCCGAGCACCACTCGTTCACGCGCGAGATCCGCAGCATCGGCTTCGTCGGCCGGAAGCCGGTCCAGTGCATCAGCGTCGCGCACCCGAGCCGCGCCTACGTCACCGACAACTTCACCGTGACACACAACACGATGGTCGCCCTGCGCGCCATGCTCGCCGTCGTGGACGCGGGTGGGCAGGCCGCGATGCTCGCGCCCACCGAGGTCCTCGCCCAGCAGCACCACCGCTCGGTCGTCGAGATGATGGGCGACCTCGCCGAGGGCGGCATGCTGGGCGGCGCCGAGCACGCCACGAAGGTCGTGCTGCTCACCGGCTCGATGGGCACTGCCGCTCGCCGTCAGGCGCTGCTCGACCTGGCCACGGGTGAGGCCGGCATCGTCATCGGCACGCATGCCCTGATCGAGGACAAGGTGCAGTTCCACGATCTGGGCCTGGTCGTCGTCGACGAGCAGCACCGCTTCGGCGTGGAGCAGCGGGACGCCCTGCGGGGCAAGGGCAAGCAGCCTCCCCACCTGCTTGTGATGACGGCGACCCCGATTCCGCGCACGGTCGCGATGACGGTCTTCGGCGACCTGGAGACGTCCGTCCTCGACCAGCTGCCCGCCGGGCGCTCCCCGATCGCCAGCCACGTCGTCCCGGCCGCCGACAAGCCGCACTTCCTGGCCCGTGCCTGGGAGCGGGTGCGCGAGGAGGTCGCGGCGGGCCACCAGGCGTACGTCGTGTGCCCCCGCATCGGCGACGACGGGGATGACGGGGACAACGGGGATGACGAGGACACAGAGCCCAAGAACGGCAAGGAGCCCAAGAGCGGCAAGGCCAAGAAGAAGCCCGCCGAAGCCGAGTCCCCCGAGGACGCAGCCGAGAAGCGGCCGCCCCTCGCCGTCCTCGACGTCGCCGAGCAGCTGTCGCACGGGCCGCTCAAGGGGCTGCGGGTCGAGGTCCTGCACGGCCGGATGGCACCGGACGACAAGGACGACGTGATGCGTCGCTTCGCCGCCGGTGAGGTGGACGTGCTCGTCGCGACGACGGTCATCGAGGTCGGTGTGAACGTCCCGAACGCCACCGTCATGGCGATCATGGACGCCGACCGGTTCGGTGTCTCGCAGCTGCACCAGCTGCGCGGCCGGGTCGGCCGTGGCTCGGCCCCGGGCCTGTGTCTCCTGGTCAGCGAGATGCCCGAGGCGAGCCCCGCGCGCGCCCGCCTGGCCGCCGTCGCCGCGACCCTGGACGGCTTCGAGCTCTCCCGTATCGACCTGGAGCAGCGCCGTGAGGGCGATGTGCTCGGCCAGGCCCAGTCGGGCGTCCGCTCCTCGCTGCGGGTGCTCGCGGTCATCGACGACGAGGAGGTCATCGCGGCCGCCCGCGAGGAGGCGATCGCCGTGGTCAGCGCGGACCCGGAGCTCGACCACTACCCGGAGCTGCGCACGGCCCTGAACGCCCTGCTCGACAAGGACCGGGAGGAGTTCCTGGAGAAGGGCTGAGGCCAGAGCGCTGGGAGAAAGGCTGAAGCTGGAGAGCTAGAAGACGGGCTGAGGCCAGAGCCCTAGGAGAAAGGCTGAGGCTGGAGCGCTTGGAGAAGGGCTGAGGCAAGCGCGACCCGGCCGCAGGCCGGTACGAACCCCGCCCGCGACCGGGCCGCCGGCGGGGTTCGTACCGGGCCCGCCAGCCCCTCACGCCGAGCGGCGCCATATCGTGGAGTCACCGCATCGTGGAATCACCGCACCACGACCTGCCCGAGCCGATCCCGGGCCCCGCCCCCACTCGTACGCTCGATGGAACCCGAAGGAAACCAATGCCCCGCGTGATCGCCGGACGCGCCGGCGGACGCCGCCTGGCGGTCCCGCCCGGACACGGGACCCGCCCCACCTCCGACCGCGCGCGCGAGGGCCTCTTCTCCACCTGGCAGTCGCTGCTCGGCGGCCCGCTCGACGGCGAGCGGGTGCTCGACCTGTACGCGGGCTCCGGCGCCGTCGGCCTGGAGGCGCTGTCCCGCGGCGCCGGGCACGCCCTGCTCGTGGAGGCCGACGCCCGCGCGGTCCGCACGATCCGGGAGAACGTCCGCGGCCTCGGCCTGCCCGGCGCCGAGGTCAGGGCCGCCAAGGCGGCACAGATCCTCGCAGGACCGGCCCCCGAGGACCCGTACGACCTGGTCTTCCTCGACCCGCCCTACGCCGTGAGCGACGACGATCTTCGGGAGATTCTGCTCACACTCCGCACCCGGGGCTGGCTCGCGGCCGATGCCCTGGTCACCGTGGAACGCAGCACCAGAGGCGGCGAATTCGGCTGGCCGGACGGCTTTGAGGGGCTGCGGTCCCGGCGCTACGGCGAGGGCACGTTTTGGTACGGTCGCGCCGCCTCGGCCCATGATGACGCATCAGTAGGCGATGCGGTCACCGAAGGCCCGATACCACCCGCAGAGTCCGCACCATGACCGCACCCGAGAGCGAGGGACCTCAGTTGCGCCGCGCCGTCTGTCCGGGGTCGTACGACCCCGTCACCAATGGACACCTCGACATCATCGCCCGCGCATCCAAGCTCTACGACGTGGTGCACGTGGTGGTGATGATCAACCAGTCGAAGAAGGGCCTGTTCGACATCGAGGAGCGGCTCGACCTGCTCCGTCAGGTCACCGCCGAGTTCGGCAATGTCGAGGTGGAGTCCTTCCACGGCCTCCTGGTCGACTTCTGCAAGCAGCGGGACATCCCGGCGATCGTCAAGGGCCTGCGCGCCGTCAGCGACTTCGACTACGAGCTGCAGATGGCCCAGATGAACAACGGCCTGTCGGGCGTCGAGACCCTCTTCGTGCCCACCAACCCCACCTACAGCTTCCTCTCCTCCTCGCTGGTCAAGGAGGTGGCGGCCTGGGGCGGCGACATCGCGCACCTGGTGCCGCCGCAGGTGCTCGAGGCGCTGACCGCGCGCCTGCGCAAGGACGGCTGAAGCGCCCGCTTCCGGCCCCGCCGACCTGACGCCCCGTCAGTTGGTGTCGGCGGGGCGCTCGCTGGCCGTACAGTCGAACCGTCCGTGTCCCTTCCAGGCAGAGAGCGGCGAGCACACGGTGGACGTGCAGAAGAAGCTGGACGAGATCGTCGAGGCGGTCATGGGCGCCCGGTCCATGCCCATGTCGGCATCCTGCGTGGTCAACCGCGCCGACCTGCTCGCGCAGCTGGATGAGGTGCGCCAGGCCCTGCCCGGCTCCCTCGCCCACGCCCAGGAGGTCATCGGTGCCGGTGAACACCTGGTGGAGCAGGCCCGCCAGGAGGCGGAGCGGATCATCGACTCGGCCCGCGCCGAACGCGGCTCCCTGATCTCCGACACGGAGGTGGCCCGGCAGTCCCAGGACGAGGCCGACCGCATCCTGGCGCAGGCCCGCCGGGAGGCCGAGGAGATCCGCGCCGAGGCCGACGAGTACGTGGACTCCAAGCTGGCCAACTTCGAGGTCGTCCTCACCAAGACCCTCGGCTCCGTCGGCCGCGGCCGCGAGAAACTCCTCGGCACCGGCCTGGGGCTGGACGCGAACGGCCACGAGCACCCGGACTACACCGAGGCCCCCGAGCGCAGCCGCGACCCGGAGACGCTGCGGCAGCGCGTCGACCAGTACATCCACGTCAAGCTCGGCGCCTTCGAGGCCGTGCTCTCCAAGACCCTGGACGCGGTCGGCCGCGGCCGCCAGAAGCTGCACGGCCGGGTCGCCACCGACGACCTGGCACACATGGCGGCCGACGCCGACCCGTCCCAGCTCACCAGCGACGCGGACTACCTCGCGGACCTGGCGAACCGCCCCACCGCGCCCGCGACGCCCGAGCCCCCGGCGGCCCCCTCCGCTCCGCCGCCCCTCGCCCCCGTACCGGCGCAGCCCGGCTACGCCCAGCAGGAGGCGTACGCGTACCAGCAGCAGGGCCAGTACGGCGGCGGCTACCCGCAGGACGCCTACGCGCAGCAGGATCCGTACGGGCAGCAGGACGTGTACGGCCAGCAGGACCCGTACGCGTACCAGCAACAGAGCGGCTACGGCTATCCGCAGCAGGGCTACCAGGCGCAGGGCTACGAGCAGCAGGCGTACGACCAGCAGACCGGCGGCTACGGCGACGTGGGCCAGGAGCAGCAGGCCCCGGGGCAGGCGCCCGGGCAGCAGCAGTCGGCCGCCCTCGACGAGACCAGCCTCTTCGACACCAGCATGATCAGCGCCGAGCAGCTGCGGGAGTACGAGCAGCGCCACTGGCCCTCGTCCTGACCGAGCCATGAGCCCGGTCCCGGCCGGGCCGCGGGCACCGGTTTGGGACCTGGGTGAAGGGTCCAGTATCCTGGCTCTTCGGTCGTCTATACGGCCGCGATCCAGGCTGCCCGCTCATCGCGAGGTCAGTCTCACCCTCCCCTCGAATTCCGAAAGCAGGAAGAGCCCTGAACGCCCGCCTCGACCACCGAAACCCCCTCGTGTTCGACACGCACGAGCTGGGTCGGCGGCCCGGTGCGCTTCAGCGCCTGACCCGCTCGATCTCGGCCCCTTCCGGGGACGCGGTCTTCGGCATCCAGGACGTCATCGGAGTGCCGGCCGGCGCTCCGGTGGAGCTCGAGCTCCGGCTCGAGTCGGTCATGGAGGGGGTGCTTGTCACAGGCACCGCCCGTGCACGGGCCGAGGGGGAGTGCGTAAGGTGTCTGGAGCCGCTCGAGCAGGAGCTCGAAGTGGACTTCCAGGAGATGTTCTCGTACCCCGACGCCGACGACCGGGGCCGCACCAAGCAGGCGGAACCGGGCGACGACGCCGAGGACGAGGACGTGATCTTTCTCGAGGACGGCCTGTTCGACCTCGAGCCCGTGCTGCGCGATGCGGTGGTGCTCGCACTGCCGATGCAGCCGGTGTGCCGGGAAGACTGCCCGGGTCTGTGCTCCCAGTGCGGGGCACGGCTCGCGGACGACCCGGACCACCACCATGACGCCGTCGACATCCGTTGGGCGGCTTTGCAGGGACTCGCTGATTCGCTCCAGGACGGCGAGAAGGACGAGATGAGCGGCGCCGAAGCGCAAGCGGGCGTCGACGAGAAGCAGGAGAAGTAGCCGTGGCTGTTCCGAAGCGGAAGATGTCGCGCAGCAACACGCGCCACCGCCGGTCGCAGTGGAAGGCTGCGGTCCCCACCCTGGTTGCGTGCGAGCGCTGCCAGGAGCCCAAGCAGCAGCACATCGCGTGCCCGGCTTGCGGCACCTACAACAAGCGCCAGGTCCTCGAGGTCTGAGCGGCTGGTGAGAGGCACCGTGTCTGGTAACGCCAAGAAGCAGGCGGAGAACACGGCCTCGTCCCACACGCTTCTGGAAGGGCGGCTCGGGTACAACCTCGAGTCCGCCCTTCTGGTGCGCGCGCTGACCCACCGTTCGTACGCGTACGAGAACGGCGGTCTGCCGACGAACGAGCGGCTCGAGTTCCTCGGGGACTCGGTGCTCGGCCTCGTCGTCACGGACACGCTGTACCGCACCCACCCCGACCTGCCCGAAGGCCAGCTGGCCAAGCTGCGGGCCGCGGTGGTCAATTCTCGTGCCCTTGCGGACGTGGGCCGCGGCCTCGACCTCGGCTCCTTCATCCGGCTCGGCCGGGGCGAAGAGGGCACGGGCGGCCGGGACAAGGCCTCCATCCTCGCCGACACCCTGGAAGCGGTGATCGGCGCTGTCTATCTCGACCAGGGCCTGGAGGCGGCATCCGAGCTGGTGCACCGTCTCTTCGACCCGCTGATCGAGAAGTCCTCGAACCTCGGTGCTGGCCTGGACTGGAAGACCAGCCTCCAGGAACTCACCGCGACCGAAGGGCTCGGCGTCCCCGAGTACCTGGTCACGGAGACCGGCCCGGATCACGAGAAGACCTTCACTGCTGCCGCCCGCGTCGGAGGCGTCTCGTACGGCACCGGCACCGGCCGCAGCAAGAAGGAGGCGGAGCAGCAGGCCGCGGAGTCGGCATGGCGGGCCATCCGTGCCGCCGCCGATGAGCGGGCCGAGGTGGCTGCTGCCGCCGCAGAGTCCGCCGAGTCCGCCGAGGACAGCACGTCCGACGCGGCCACTGCCTGAGGCTCCGGGCCCTGGGCCTAGCTGATTCAGTACGACGGCCCGTCCCGCTCCCCGCGGGGCGGGCCGCGTGCGTGCCCACACTGTAGGGGGAGCCGGGATGCCTGAACTGCCCGAAGTTGAAGTCGTACGCCGAGGCCTGCAGCGCTGGGTCGCCGGGCGCGTCGTCGCGGACGTGGAGGTGCTGCACCCGCGTGCCGTGCGGCGGCACCTCGCCGGTGGCGCCGACTTCGCCGCCCGGCTCAAGGGGCACCGCATCGGGACCGCCATGCGGCGCGGCAAGTATCTGTGGCTGCCGCTCGCCGACGCCCCGGAGTCGATCCTCGCCCACCTGGGCATGAGCGGGCAGCTGCTCGTGCAGCCGCACGACGCACCGGACGAGAAGCATCTGCGTATCCGGATCCGATTCACAGCATCCAATAGCGGCGATGCCGCGGGCGGTGACGGCACCGAGCTCCGCTTCGTCGACCAGCGCACCTTCGGTGGCCTGTCGCTGCACCCCGTCGAGGTGGGCGGTGCGGACGGCCTGCCCGACGTGATCGCGCACATCGCCCGCGATCCCCTTGATCCGGTCTTCGACGACGAGGCGTTTCATCAGGCGCTGCGCCGCAGCCGTACGACGATCAAGCGGGCGCTGCTCAACCAGTCACTGATCAGCGGCGTCGGCAATATCTACGCGGACGAGGCGCTGTGGCGCGCCAGGCTGCACTACGAGCGCCCCACGGCCACCTTCACGCGCCCCCGGAGCACGGAACTCCTCGGCCATGTGCGGGATGTGATGAATGCCGCGCTCGCCGTCGGCGGCACCAGCTTCGACAGTCTCTACGTCAATGTGAACGGGGAGTCCGGCTACTTCGAGCGGTCGCTCGACGCGTACGGCCGCGAGGACGAGCCGTGCCGCCGCTGCGGCACCCCGATCCGGCGGCGCCCCTGGATGAACCGCTCCAGCTACTACTGCCCGCGCTGCCAGCGCCCGCCGAGGCGGGCCTGAAACCGGCCTAGAAACCGAAGTCCTGGGTCCACCACGGGCCGCCCGGCGCGAAGTGGGCGCCCACGCCGAGGGTCTTGTACTCGCAGTTGAGGATGTTGGCGCGGTGGCCGGGGCTGTTCATCCAGGAGTCCATCACCGACTGGGCGTTGGCCTGGCCACGGGCTATGTTCTCGCCGCCCAGGTCCGTTATCCCGGCCGCGGCGGCGCGGTCCCACGGGGTCCGGCCGCTCGGGTCGGTGTGGTCGAAGAAGCCGTCCTCGGCCATGGCCTCGCTGAAGTCACCGGCGAGCTCGGCCAGCTCGGCGTCGGGCCGGACCGGGCTACAGCCCTTCTGTGCCCGCTCCTTGTTGACCAGGGAGAGCACCTCGGCCTCGGCGGCCACTTCGGTGTTCGTGGCGGGCGCCGACGGGGCGGTCTTCTCGGGCGTGGCCGACGGGGTCTTCGGTGGTGCCTTCGGTTTGCTGGTCCGGTCCTCGGCCCGGTCCGCGTCGCCGGAGTCCGCCTTGTCGGAGGGCTTCTTGCTGGGCTTCGCGGAGGGGGACGACGAGTTCGCCGAGGATTTCTCGGGGGACGGCGAGTTCGCCGAGGACTTCGAGGGGGTCGGCTCGGGCCGCTCGGAGTCGCGGCTCGCGGCCGGCTCCTTGCGGTCGGGGATGCTCGAGCCCTGGGTCTCCAGGTCGGTGGGGCTGCTGCCCGCGGCCCGGACCTTGCCCGACTCCTTGCCGCCGTCGCCGAGGCCGAAGCCGTCGACGGGGCCGGGTATCAGGCCGGATGCCACAGCGACGGCGCCCATCGCGACGGCGGCCGAAGCGCCGAGCAGCCCGGTGCGCACCGGCGCCGCGGCCCGCTTCTTGCGGCGGTGCGTGCCCGCGCCGCGTCGGCTTGCCGTGCCGGCCGCGCGCCGGTCGGCGGCGGCGCTTCCGGGGTCGAGGCGTCGGTGGCGTCCCATCTCCTGGCCTTCCTGGTCCTCATCCTCACGGTCTTTTCACTTCACCCATACGAGTGAGGCGCATCCTGCGCGACTGTACGCGATGACGGATGGGGGCGATGTGCCTCGGGCGCAATTGGCCGGTTAGCTTGCCCACATGAATGAGGAGGTACGGCTCGTCGCCTGGGTACGCGGCCGGGTACAGGGAGTGGGATTCCGCTGGTTCACCAGGGCGAAGGCCCTGGAGATCGGCGGGCTCGTGGGATTCGCGCTCAATACGGCCGACGGTCGGGTGCAGGTTGTCGCCGAGGGCACCCGGGAGGGCTGCGAGCGCCTGCTCGACTGGCTGGAGAACGGCGACACACCCGGCAGGGTCGACGGGGTCACCGAGATCTGGGACACACCACGGGGCATCTACGACGCCTTCGCGATCCGCTGACGGACCCCGGCTCCGGACCCTTCCCGAGCGGTGCCGCGTACCTGTCCGACGTGCCGAAGTAGCCTCCGCGGCCACCGCGTGGGGTGCAAAGGGCCTGGTGGTTGCCAAGAGGGGCTTGCCATGCCAGGCTGCGCGAGCAAGGATGATCTCCATAGCCCCCGGGGCCCCGAAGGAGAGGCAGCGCCGCTGGTTTCCCGGCCGCGTGCCATCGGGTTCGTCCCCCTGATACGGGGCGTGATCGTGTTGACCGTCAAACTTTTTGGTGAGACGCTGGAAGCCCCGCGCACCCTAGCTGTTTGGCATGTGGTACCGAGGAAAAACGGCGGTGCCTATCACCACAAGCAGTGCCAAATAAGCGGGTGCTTCCCTCACGACCCACACCGCTTCGGTCGGTCACTCATTGTGGAGGACCATCCATCATGGCAAAGGCGCTTCTCGGTTACGTCGGCGGTTCCGACCCGCGACTCCTCGCCGAGATGCGACGGCTCCAGCAGCGTGTCCAGGACCTGGAATCCGAGCTTGTACGGATCCAGGCCGAAAACGACGCGCTGACTACGGCTGCCGCTTCTCACCAGGGCGAATCGCTCCTGGAGAGCATCGACGTACCCCAGGCGGAGCCTGCGCTCACCTGACCGGCTTCTTGCATGTGCCGGTCGGGCTGCCCGTTGTCAGCCGCTTGAGAGATGTTCAAGGGACGCTTCGGCGTCCCTTTTTCCTTGCCCCCCTGGCCAGTTGAGCCTTCCTTACCGTCTGATGTGCCCTGCACCTTCCTCGGTGAAACCGCGCGCTCTCGGCGGGAGCACCGTGTGCGGGTCCCCGTGGGCGGGCGACCCCGGCAGGTAGAGTCCGACGGCGTGCATCTCAAGGCCCTGACCCTGCGCGGGTTCAAATCCTTCGCCTCGGCGACGACGCTGCGGTTCGAGCCGGGCATCACCTGTGTCGTGGGACCCAATGGCTCCGGCAAGTCCAACGTCGTCGACGCGCTGTCCTGGGTCATGGGCGAGCAGGGCGCCAAGTCGCTGCGCGGCGGCAAGATGGAGGACGTCATCTTCGCCGGCACCACCGGGCGGCCGCCGCTCGGCCGGGCCGAGGTGTCGCTGACCATCGACAACTCCGACGGCGTCCTGCCCATCGAGTACGCCGAGGTCACCATCACGCGGATCATGTTCCGCAACGGCGGCAGCGAGTATCAGATCAATGGCGACACCTGCCGGCTGCTCGACATCCAGGAGCTGCTCTCCGACTCCGGCATCGGCCGCGAGATGCATGTCATCGTCGGCCAGGGCCAGCTGGACTCCGTACTGCACGCCGATCCGATGGGGCGACGGGCCTTCATCGAGGAGGCCGCGGGCGTCCTCAAGCACCGCAAGCGCAAGGAGAAGGCGCTGCGGAAGCTCGACGCGATGCAGGCCAACCTCGCGCGCGTGCAGGACCTGACGGACGAGCTGCGGCGGCAGCTCAAGCCGCTCGGGCGGCAGGCCGCGGTGGCGCGCCGGGCCGCCGTCATCCAGGCCGATCTGCGCGACGCCCGGCTGCGGTTGCTCGCCGACGATCTCGTACGGCTTCGCGAGGCGCTGCGGACCGAGATCGCCGACGAGGCCGAGCTGAAGCGGCGCAAGGAGGCGGCCGAGGCCGAGCTCAAGGCGGCGCTCGCTCGCGAGGCCGATCTGGAGGACGAGGTGCGGCGGCTCACGCCGCGCCTGCAGCGGGCGCAGCAGACCTGGTACGAGTTGTCGCGGCTTGCCGAGCGGGTGCGCGGCACCGTCTCGCTCGCCGACGCCCGGGTGAAGAGCGCGACCTCGGCGCCGGAGGAGGAGCGGCGCGGCCGCGATCCCGAGGACATGGAGCGCGAGGCCGCCCGGATCCGGGAGCAGGAGGCCGAGCTGGAGGCCGCGCTCGACGCGGCGCAGCGGGCCCTGGAGGACACCGTCGCGCACCGGGCCGAGCTCGAGCGGGAACTCGCCGCGGAGGAGCGGCGCCTGCGGGACGCCGCCCGGGCCATCGCCGACCGGCGCGAGGGGCTCGCGCGACTCAACGGACAGGTCAACGCCGCCCGCTCGCGGGCCGCTTCGGCACAGGCCGAGATCGAGCGGCTCGCGGCGGCGCGGGACGAGGCGCAGGAGCGCGCGGTCGCGGCGCAGGAGGAGTACGAGCAGCTCAAGGCCGAGGTCGATGGCCTGGACGCGGACGATTCGGCACTCGCCGAACAGCATGAGGCGGCCAAGCGGGAGCTCGCCGAGGCCGAGGCCGCGCTGAGCGCCGCCCGCGAGGCGGCCACCGCGGCCGAGCGGAAGCGCGCGGCGACGGCCGCCCGGCACGAGGCCCTCGCGCTCGGCCTGCGCCGCAAGGACGGCACAGGGGCGCTGCTCGCCGCCAAGGACCGGCTCGCGGGGCTGCTCGGGCCCGCCTCCGAACTGATCACGGTGGCGCCGGGGTACGAGGTGCCGGTCGCGGCGGCGCTCGGGGCGGCGGCGGACGCGATCATGGTGGCCAATCCGTCGACGGCGGCCGAGGCGATCCGGCTGCTGCGGAAGCAGGACGCGGGACGCGCGGCGCTGCTCCTGGCGGGCGCGCCCGAGGACGCCGGGGCGCCCGGTGGCACCTCCGACGGGCCGCCGTTCGCCGCCGATCTGGTGCGCGGACCCGAGGAGCTGATGCCCGCGGTGCGGCGTCTCCTGCGCGGGGTCGTGGTCGTCGGCACGCTGGAGGACGCCGAGGATCTCGTATACGCGCGGCCGGAGCTGACCGCCGTGACCGCCGAGGGCGATGTGCTCGGGGCGCACTTCGCGCAGGGTGGCTCGGCCGGGGCGCCGAGCCTGATCGAGGTGCAGGCATCGGTCGACGAGGCCGCGGCCGAGCTCGAGCGGCTGGCCGGGGAGTGCGAGCGCCTCGCCGGGGCGCAGCACGAGGCCGGGGAGCGGCGCCGCACGTGTGCCGCACTCGTGGAGGACCTTGCGGAGCGGCGCCGGGCCGCCGACCGGGAGAAGTCGAGCGTCTCCCAGCAGCTCGGGCGGCTCGCCGGGCAGGCCCGAGGCGCGGCCGGTGAGGCGGAGCGGTCCACGGCGGCCGCGGCCCGGGCGCAGGAGGCCCTGGACCGGGCGATGGAAGAGGTCGAGGAGCTGGCCGAACGGCTGGCCGTCGCCGAGGAGATGCCGGTCGAGGAAGAGCCCGACACCGCCGTACGCGACCGGCTCGCCGCCGACGGGGCCAACGCACGGCAGACCGAGATGGAGGCCCGCCTCCAGGTCCGTACGCACGAGGAGCGGGTCAAGGGACTCGCGGGCCGGGCCGACGGTCTCGACCGGGCCGCGCGCGCCGAACGCGAGGCCCGGGCGCGCGCCGAGCGGCGCCGGGCCCGGCTTCGCCATGAGGCGGCCGTGGCCGAGGCCGTGGCCTCCGGTGCGCGGCAGCTGCTCGCCCACGTCGAGGTGTCCCTCGTACGGGCCGAGGAGGAGCGCGCCGCCGCCGAGACCGCGAAGGCCGAGCGGGAGCAGCGCCTGGCCGCCGAGCGGAACGCGGGCCGCGACCTCAAGGCGGAGCTCGACAAGCTGACCGACTCGGTGCACCGCGGCGAGGTGCTCGGCGCCGAGAAGCGGATGCGGATCGAGCAGCTGGAGGCCAAGGCCCTGGAGGAGCTGGGCGTGGAACCGGCAGGTTTGGTCGCCGAGTACGGGCCGGAGCAGCTGGTTCCGCCGTCGCCGCCCGCCGAGGGCGAGGAGCTGCCGGAGGACCCTGAGCATCCGAGGAACAAGCCACGGCCGTTCGTCCGGGCGGAGCAGGAGAAGCGGCTCAAGTCGGCCGAGCGGGCGTACCAGCAGCTGGGAAAGGTGAATCCGCTCGCGCTCGAGGAGTTCGCGGCCCTGGAGGAGCGCCACCAGTTCCTCAGCGAGCAGCTCGAAGACCTCAAGAAGACCCGGGCCGACCTGCTTCAGGTGGTCAAGGAGGTCGACGAGCGGGTCGAGCAGGTCTTCACGGCGGCGTACCGGGACACGGCCCGGGAGTTCGAGGGGGTCTTCTCGCGGCTCTTCCCGGGCGGCGAGGGACGCCTGATCCTGACCGATCCGGACAACATGCTCACCACGGGCGTGGACGTCGAGGCGCGGCCGCCGGGCAAGAAGGTCAAGCGGCTCTCGCTGCTGTCCGGCGGCGAGCGGTCGCTGACCGCGGTGGCGCTGCTCGTATCGATCTTCAAGGCGCGGCCCAGCCCGTTCTATGTGATGGACGAGGTCGAGGCGGCGCTCGACGACACCAATCTCCAGCGCCTGATCCGGATCATGGAGGAGCTGCAGGAAGCCTCGCAGCTGATCGTGATCACGCACCAGAAGCGCACGATGGAGGTCGCGGACGCGCTGTACGGCGTCTCCATGCAGGGCGACGGCGTGTCCAAGGTGATCAGTCAGCGCCTGAGCTGAGCGCTCGGGCGCCTTCACCCTGTGTAGCCAACATCCTTGATGTTCAAGTGTTGAACTCTGCCGACTTCATGATCGAGGGAACTTCGTAGCTTTCTCTCTATTGACTTCGAAACTTGAAGACATAGTCTCTGCAACGTTCTCTTTACCTTCAAGTGGTGGGCAGCCCGGAGTTGTGCGCCACTTGAATGGTTCGCCCCCCGTACGTCCGGACATCGCCGTCCCGGACACCGCAGGAGACAACTGTGACCAGTACCGACCAGCTGGGGCCGATCGCCGAGCGCGGACGCCCACCCCATCTCAGCCATGTCATCTTCATCGCCGCCTCGGCGGCGATGGGCGGCTTCCTGTTCGGTTACGACAGCGCGGTGATCAACGGCGCCGTCGAGGGCATCAAGGGGAAGTTCGGCGTCCAGCCGGGCACCCTCGGCACCGTCATCGCCATCGCCCTGCTCGGCGCCGCGATCGGCGCCGTGGTCGCGGGGCGCCTCGCCGACCGCATCGGCCGGATCCGCGTGATGCAGATCGCGGCCCTGTTCTTCGCGGTCAGCGCGATCGGCTCGATGCTGCCGTTCTCGGTGTGGGACCTGGCCGTGTGGCGCACGCTCGGTGGCGTCGCCATCGGTATGGCCTCGGTGATCGCGCCCGCCTATATCGCGGAGGTCGCGCCCGCCGAGTACCGCGGCCGTCTCGCCTCCTTCCAGCAGGCGGCGATCGTGCTCGGCATCGCCATCTCACAGCTGGTCAACTGGGGCGTCCTGCAGCTCGCCAACGGCGACCAGCGCGGCTCCGTCCTTGGCCTTGAGGCCTGGCAGGTCATGCTCGGCATCGAGATCATCCCCGCCGTGCTCTACGGCCTGCTGTCCCTCGGCATCCCCGAGTCCCCGCGCTACCTCGTCGCCCGTGGCCGTATCGCGGACGCCAAGGCGGTGCTCGCCGATGTCGAGCCGAAGGGCCTCGACCTGGACGCCAAGGTCGCCGAGATCGACGCCCACATCCGCACGGAGCACAAGCCGCGGCTGAGCGACCTGATGGGCGGCAAGGCCGGTCTGCTGCCGATCGTCTGGGTGGGCATCGGGCTCTCGGTCTTCCAGCAGCTCGTCGGCATCAACGTGATCTTCTACTACAGCGCCTCGCTGTGGCAGTCCGTCGGCATCGACCCGGGCAGCTCGTTCTTCTACTCGTTCACCACGTCGATCATCAACATCATCGGCACCGTGATCGCGATGCTCTTCGTCGACCGGATCGGCCGCAAGCCGCTGGCCCTCATCGGCTCGGCCGGTATGGCTGTCTCGCTCGGCGTGGCCGCATGGGCCTTCTCCTTCAAGCAGGGCACCGGCACCGACATCACGCTGCCGGACACGCAAGGCACGGTGGCGCTGCTCGCCGCGCACTCCTTCGTCCTGTTCTTCGCGCTCTCCTGGGGCGTGGTGGTCTGGGTGATGCTCGGCGAGATGTTCCCCAACCGGATCCGCGCGGCGGCGCTCGGTGTGGCCGCGTCCGCCCAGTGGATCGCCAACTTCGCGATCACCAAGACCTTCCCGAGCATGTCGGAGTGGAACCTGTCCGGCTCCTACATGATCTACACAGCGTTCGCGCTGCTCTCGATTCCCTTCATCCTGAAGTTCGTTCCGGAGACGAAGGGCAAGACCCTGGAGGAGATGGGCTAATCCCCCGCTGCCCCTCTCCCCAGGTCGGTCGTGCCCCGGTTCAGTCGCTGAGCCGGGGCATGACCCTTTCCGCGAACAGGTGCAGGCTGCGCCAGCCCTCGTCGAGCGGCATCCCGCCGCAGAGCGGATGCAGGACGAGGCTGTCGAGCCCCTCGCCCGCCAGGGCCACGCACTCGTCCGGCGTGAGCACCCGGTAGACGCCTTCGGCGCGCAGCTCCTCGACCGTCGTCGCGGCCGAACGGACCGCCGAGCGGATTTCCTTGGACTGCCAGGAGGCGTACGTCAGCGCCTCGTGCAGGAAGTGCTCGCCGTGCTCCGCCCAGGTGCGGTCCGGGTCCTCCGAAAGGTGCAGGAGCGGGGTCTGTTCGGCGGGCATCATCGTCCACCCCTCGGTGCCGTACTCGGCCAGCTTCTGCTGGTAGTACGCCTCGAGGTCCGGCAGATGCGCGCTCGGGAAGAACGGCAGCCCCAGGCGGGCCGCCCGCCGCGCCGCCGCCCGCGACGAGCCGCCCACCAGAAGCAGCGGATGCGGCCGCGTGAACGGCCGCGGGGTGACCCGCACCGTACGACCGCGGAAGGTGAAGGGCTCCCCGGTCCACGCCGTGAGCAGCGTCTCCAGGAGCTCGTCCTGGAGCTTGCCGCGCCGCCCCCACTCGACGCCGAACGCCTCGTACTCCTCGGGTCGGTAGCCGATCCCGGCGACCGTCACCAGGCGCCCGGCGCTCACCAGGTCGAGCACGGCGATCTCCTCGGCGAGCCGCAGCGGGTCGTGCAGCGGCCCGATCACCGCCGAGACCGTCACCCCGATCCGCCGCGTCGCCCCGAACACCGCCCCCGCGAACACGAACGGCGACGGCAGCCAGCCGTTGGCCGCCCCGTGGTGCTCCTCGGTCTGCACCGTGGTCAGGCCCCGGTCGTCGCAGTACGCCGCCATCTCGACGGCGGCCCGGTAGCGGGCCGAGAGCGCCTCCGGGTTCGCGTCGGGGTCGACCAGGTTGAAACGTACGACCGTGACGGGCATGGAAAACGTCCCCCTCCACCGAGCGCCGATACGGCTTGACCGGGAAGGGGGACGTTAGTTGACGAGCCGTCAGATGGACAGGGTCGCGGAGGGCTTCTCCGCCTCGGCCGCCGGGTCGACGGCCGGTACCTGTTCCGGTTCCGGAACCGGTGCCGGAACCGGTGCCGACGCCTGCGGCGTGCGCGGCAACACCGCGTACAGGACACCGGCGACGAGGATCGTGGCCAGCCAGCCCAGACCGTTCTCGCCCACCCACGAGGTGGCGAGCGGACCGGCGAACCAGTCGACCTTGGTGAAGAGCAGCCCGGTCACCAGGGCGACGCCCCAGGCCGTCATGGCCTGCCAGGCGAACCCGGCCTTGTACCAATAGGCGCTGGTGCGCGAGGTGTCCATCAGCGCCTCCCCGTCGTACGACTTACGGCGCAGCATGTCGACGCCGAAGACGCCGATCCACGCGGAGAACGCCACCGCGAGCAGCGTCAGGAAGGAGATGAACGAGCCGATGAAGCTGGTCGCCACCACCATCAGGAGGAAGCCGAAGACCAGCGAGATCACGGCGTTCACAAGCACCGCCCAGTGCCGCGGCACCCGGATGCCCAGGGTCTGCGCGGTGAAGCCCGCCGAGTACATCGACATCGAGTTGATCAGGAGCATGCCGATCAGGGCGATCAGCAGATACGGCACCGAGATCCAGGTCGGAAGCAGCGCGCCGATGAACGAGACCGGGTCCTGCGCCTTGGCCAGGTCCGGCGTCGAGACCGCCATCACGGCGCCCATCAGGACCATCGGCAGAACGACGAGGCCCGCGCCGCCGATGGTCGTGCCGACCATCTTGCCGCCGCTCGCCGACTTGGGCAGATAGCGGGTGAAGTCCGGGCCCGAGGGCACCCAGCTGATGCCGCCCGCGCCGATCACGCCGATGCCCGCGACCACCATCGCGGCCGAGCCCGCAGGCTTGTCGAAGACGGCCGACCAGTCGGTGTTGGCGATCAGATAGATCAGGACCAGGACGCTGAAGGCGCCGAAGAGGTACGTCGACCAGGTGCTGCACACCCGCAGCGCGTTGATGCCCAGGCCCGAGACCAGGAACGTGCCGGTCACGAAGAGCAGGAGCGTGACCACGATGAGCACGGTGTGGGACTTCACACCGAAGAGCAGGTCGAGCACGGTCAGGATCGCGTACGCGCCGGTGACCGCGTTGATCGTCTCCCAGCCCCAGCGGGCCACCCAGATCAGCGAGCCGGGGAACAGGTTGCCGCGCTGCCCGAACACCGCCCGGGAGAGGGCCATACCGGGCGAACCGCCGCGCTTGCCCGCGATCGAGATCAGGCCGACGAGGCCGTACGAGACAATGGGGGCCACGGCGGCGACGAGCAGGACCTGCCAGATGTTCAGGCCGTTGAAGACCACCAGGCCCGCGCCCATGGTGAGCAGGAGCACGCTGATGTTGGCGGCGACCCAGGTCGGGAAGAGCTCACGGATCCGGCCGGTGCGCTCGTTCTCCGGGACGGGCTCGAGGCCGCGCGTCTCGATCGCGCTCTCCAGACCTTCGTGGTCGGCCGGTATGGGGGTGGTCTCCGAGGTCGCGGAAGCGCTGCGGGACGCGGGGGGCATGGGGTATCTCCGGGGCAGGGGTGGGGGAAGCGCGACTATCGTACATTCGCCCTAAAAATCGCAAATAGAGCCCTTGTTCCTTTGTGGAATCGCACGGCTGCCCCTACGGGTTCGCACGGCTGACCTGAGCCGGCGGGCCTCTGACTGATACTGGACGGGTTATGGAAATCGTCATCCTTGCTGTAGTCATCGCCCTGGTCGCGATCGGCGCCGTCAGCGGGCTCGTCATCGGCAGCCGCAAGAAGAAGCGGCTGCTGCCGAAGGCGCCCGAGGCCACGCCGACCGTCACCGCGCCACCGGCCGAGCCGCACATCGGCGAAGAGGCCGAGGAACCGCGCGACGAACCGCGCCGCACCATCGAGGAGGTCGAGCTTCCGCAGGCGGAAGCCACCGCTCCGGAGGCGCCCGCCGAGGCCGAGGAGGCCATCCCGGCCCCCGAGGCCCCCGAGATCGAGATCCCGGAGCCGACCGCGGGCCGCCTGGTCCGCCTGCGCGCCCGGCTCGCCCGCTCACAGAACACGCTCGGCAAGGGGCTGCTCACGCTGCTCTCGCGCGAGCACCTCGACGAGGACACCTGGGAGGAGATCGAGGACACCCTCCTCACCGCCGACGTCGGCGTCGCCCCCACCCAGGAGCTCGTGGAGCGGCTGCGCGAGCGCGTGAAGGTGCTCGGCACCCGCACCCCCGAGGAGCTGCGCGGCCTGCTGCGCGAGGAGCTCCTGAAGCTCGTCGGCACCGACTTCGACCGCACCGTGCACACCGAGTCGCCGTCCGACGGCACCCCGGGCGTCCTGCTCGTCGTCGGCGTCAACGGCACCGGCAAGACCACCACCACCGGCAAGCTCGCCCGCGTCCTGGTGGCCGACGGCAAGACCGTGGTGCTCGGCGCCGCGGACACCTTCCGCGCCGCCGCCGTCGACCAGCTGCAGACCTGGGGCGAGCGCGTGGGCGCCTACACGGTGCGCGGGCCCGAGAACGGCGACCCGGCGTCGGTCGCGTTCGACGCGGTCAAGGAAGGCACCGAGATGGGCGTCGACGCGGTGCTCATCGACACCGCCGGACGGCTGCACACCAAGTCCGGGCTCATGGACGAGCTCGGCAAGGTCAAGCGGGTCGTCGAGAAGCACGGCCCGGTCGACGAGGTACTGCTCGTCCTGGACGCCACCACCGGCCAGAACGGCCTGGTGCAGGCCCGGGTCTTCGCCGAGGTCGTGGACATCACCGGCATCGCCCTGACCAAGCTCGACGGCACGGCCAAGGGCGGCATCGTCGTTGCCGTACAGCGCGAGCTGGGCGTACCGGTCAAGCTGGTGGGCCTGGGCGAGGGTGCGGACGACCTGGCGCCGTTCGAGCCTGAGGCGTTCGTGGATGCGTTGATCGGGGACTAGGTCTTACGTCGTCCGCGGGGTGCTGTCTTCCGGGGTGCCGCCTCTGGGGGTGCGCCCCCCAGACCCCCGTTATCGCGCTTCGCGCTCGTCCTCAGACGCCGGACGGGCTGGATTGTTGGGCCCGCCCCGGGGTGTTGCCGGGGCGGGCCCTGGTGCGTTCTAGCCGGTCGTCCGCGACCGATGGCAGACGTACGCGAGCGTGCCCAGAAGGAGCCGCGCCTGCGGCGGCCGGGTGGCCGAGTCGAGGGACGGGGGCCGCAGCCAGTGGGCCGGGCCGCGGCCGCCGCGGTCCGAGGGCGGGGCCGTGATGTGCTCGCCGGGGCCGAGGCCGCGCAGGTCGAGGCCGGTGTCGTCCCAGCCCATGCGGTAGAGCAGCGCCGGGAGTTCGGCGGCGGCGCCGGGGGCGACGAAGAACTGGGCGCGGCCGTCGGGCGTCGCGGAGACCGGGCCGAGCGGGATGCCCATGCGCTCCATCCGGACCAGGGCGCGACGCCCGGCAGGCTCGGCGACCTCAAGGACGTCGAAGGCGCGGCCGGTCGGGAGCAGGACCGCGGCGCCGGGGAACTCGCCCCAGACGCGGGTGACTTCGTCGAGCGTGGCACCGGCAGGGGTTCCGGGGGCGAAGTCCAGCGGGTGCGCGCCCGGCGCCGGGCAGTCGGCCGTGCCGCAGGAGCAGCGGCCGTCGACGGCGCGGGCCCCCGGGACCGCGTCCCAGCCCCAGAGGCCGGTGAACTCGGCCACCACCGTGGCCACCCCGGTGCTGCCGGATGCGCGGCCGCGGCGGCGTGAGCCGACCCGCACGGGCCGCCCCACAGGCCGGAGTTCGCGGATTCCGCGGCTGCCGCCGATCGTGAAGCCCATGCCCCCTCCAACGGGTCGAACGCACCACTGGTTACGAGCCGGAGTGACCCGGTGGCCGTGCGTGACCCCGGGCGTGGCGCCCGGCCGCGGCGGTGGATCCGTGCCCGCCGCGGTGGATCCATGCCTCGCCACGCGTCACGAGCGCCCGCCGGGGGGTGCGCACGGTGCCGTGCGCCCCTGTCGTGCACCGTTCCGCCCACTGCCGACTGTCCGGTGTCAAGTCAATCGCGTGTGGCCGCCAAGGGGTTCATTCGAAGGGGTGGCGAATGGTGGCGTTTATGGAATCGCCCTCGCCGGGAGCGTGATCGTAGGATTACTTTCGGTACACGAACCCCGGGGCTGCTCGCACCCGGGGGTATGCCGGAGGCAACTCGGCTTCATGTTCGACGGGTGACAACCGTCGGACGCGCAGGCGGAACTCCCGGCATTCTGTTAGGGCTTGGCGCACATCGCGTACGACCGGACGCGCACCGCGTACAGCACACGCATACAAGAATCTTGAGGGATGGGGGCGTTCCCAGTGGGCGGTAACGGCAGCAGCGGAAGCCACGCTGACAAGCGCCCCAACGAACAGCTGAGTTCATGGTTCGTGCGCAGCGGCTGGTCCAAGGGCGAGCTCGCCCGCCAGGTCAACCGCCGGGCCCGCCAGATGGGCGCCAACCACATTTCCACCGACACCTCACGGGTGCGCCGCTGGCTCGACGGCGAGCAACCCCGCGAGCCGATCCCGCGGATCCTCTCCGAGCTGTTCTCCGAGCGCTTCGGTTCCGTCGTCGCCATCGAGGACCTCGGCCTGCGCACCGCCCACCAGTCGCCGTCGCTCACCGGCGTCGACCTGCCCTGGACCGGCCACCAGACCGTCGAGCTGATCGGCGAGTTCTCGCGCAGCGACCTGATGCTCGCCCGCCGCGGCTTCCTCGGCACCTCGCTCGCGCTCTCCGCCGGGCCCGCGCTCATCGAGCCCATGCAGCGGTGGCTGGTGCCCACGCCCGCCGTGGCCGCCGAGCGCCAACAGGCCGGGGACGTCACGCCGTTGCGCCGCGCCTCCAAACTCTCCAAGCCGGAACTCGACCTGCTCGAGTCCACCACCGTGATGTTCCGCCAGTGGGACGCCCAGTGCGGCGGCGGGCTGCGTCGCAAGGCCGTCGTCGGCCAGCTGCACGAGGTCACCGACCTGCTGCAGGAGCCGCAGCCCCCGGCCACACAGCAGCGCCTCTTCAAGATCGCTGGTGAACTGGCCGAACTGGCCGGGTGGATGAGCTACGACGTGGGGCTCCAGCCCACCGCGCAGAAATACTTCGTCCTCGCCCTGCACGCCGCCAAGGAATCCGGCGACAAGCCCCTCGGTGCGTACATCCTGTCCAGCATGGGCCGCCAGATGATCCACCTCGGCCGCCCCGACGACGCCCTGGAGCTCATCCACCTCGCCCAGTACGGCAGCCGCGACACCGCGTCCCCGCGCACCCAGGCCATGCTGTATGCGATGGAGGCCCGCGCCTACGCCAATATGGGCAACCCCAGCAGGACCAAGCGCGCCGTGCGGATGGCCGAGGACACCTTCGCCGACGCCGAGGAATTCCGCGAGCGCGAGCCCGACTGGATCCGCTTCTTCTCCGAGGCCGAGCTCAACGCCGAGAACGCCCACTCGTACCGCGATCTCGCCTACGTCGCCGGACGCTCCCCGACGTACGCCTCGCTCGCCCAGCCCGCCATGGAACGGGCCGTCGAACTCTTCAGCACCGATACCGAGCACCAGCGGTCGTACGCACTCAACCTGATCGGCATGGCCACCGTGCACCTGCTCCAGAAGGAGCCCGAGCACGGCGTGGTGCTCGCCGAGAAGGCCCTCGGCATCGCCAAGAAGGTCCGCTCGGAGCGGGTCAACACCCGGCTCCGCAAGACCGTCGACAGCGCCATGCGGAACTTCGGCGAGGTCAGTGAGGTCGTCCACCTCACCGACCAGCTCGCCGTCCACCTGCCCGAATCCGCGGAGGCCGGCTGACCGACCCCGCCCCCAGGACCCCGGCCGCGGCCGGACCATCCCTAACAGCCCGACTCGGCTCCCCCCGCGCCAAGTCAGCAGGATGGCCCGCCCGCGGCCGGACCCCTTTTGCGGCTAAACCGCCGCCGCTCTCGCGGACCTGGTTGCTCCTCGTCGTGGTTTCTCCATTGATGGTTGCGGTGCCGGGAGGGTATGAGAGGGCGGCCGCGCTGCGCGGGCAATTCATCCACCCGTAACACGCCCGACCTCTTCGTCACTGCGGCGAAACATCGAGGGGCATCGGCCGAAACGGCGCTGCGCCAATCTCTGGACACGATCACCGGCCCACCCCTCATGACCGCTCAGGCACCGCCCGCACGGGCCGTAACGACGACGAGGAGACGCAGATGCCCCCAGGCATCACGCTTGCCGCAGAGGCCCCCCAGCTCTCTGCCGCCAACACCGGATTCATGCTCATCTGCTCCGCCATGGTGATGCTGATGACGCCCGGCCTCGCCTTCTTCTACGGAGGCATGGTCCGGGTGAAGTCCACCCTGAACATGCTGATGATGAGCTTCATCAGCCTTGGGATCGTCACCATCCTGTGGGTGCTCTACGGCTTCTCCATGGCCTTCGGCACCGACATCGGGTCCCTCGTCGGCTGGAACAGCGACTTCCTCGGGCTCAGCGGCATCGGCCTGAACGAACTCTGGGGCGAGACCACCATCCCCATCTATGTGTTCGCCGTCTTCCAGCTGATGTTCGCGATCATCACGCCCGCGCTGATCAGCGGCGCCCTCGCGGACCGCGTCAAGTTCACCGCTTGGGCCCTGTTCATCGCCCTGTGGGTCACCATCGTCTACTTCCCGGTCGCGCACTGGGTCTGGGGCGACGGCGGCTGGCTGTTCGACCTCGAGGTCATCGACTTCGCCGGTGGTACCGCCGTGCACATCAACGCCGGTGCCGCGGCGCTCGGCGTCATCCTCGTGATCGGCAAGCGGATCGGCTTCAAGAAGGACCCGATGCGGCCGCACAGCCTGCCGCTCGTCATGCTCGGCGCCGCCCTCCTGTGGTTCGGCTGGTTCGGCTTCAACGCCGGCTCCTGGCTCGGCAACGACGACGGCGTCGGCTCCGTGATGTTCGTCAACACCCAGGTCGCCACCGCCGCCGCCATGCTCGCCTGGCTCCTCTACGAGAAGCTCCGGCACGGTGCCTTCACCACCCTCGGCGCCGCCTCCGGCGCGGTCGCGGGCCTCGTCGCCATCACCCCGGCAGGCGGCTCGGTCTCCCCGCTCGGCGCGATCGCCGTCGGCGCCATCTCCGGCCTCCTGTGCGCCATGGCCGTCGGCCTCAAGTACAAGTTCGGCTACGACGACTCGCTCGACGTCGTCGGCGTCCACCTCGTCGGCGGTGTGATCGGCTCCCTGCTCGTCGGCTTCTTCGCCACCGGCGGCGTCCAGTCCGAGGCCAAGGGCCTGTTCTACGGCGGCGGCCTGGACCAGCTCGGCAAGCAGGCCATCGGAGTCGTCGCGGTCCTCGCCTACTCGCTCATCGTCTCTGCCATCCTCGCCTTCGTCATCGACAAGACGATCGGCATGCGGGTCTCCGAGGACGACGAGGTCTCCGGCCTCGACCAGGTCGAGCACGCCGAGACCGCGTACGACTTCAGCGGCGCGGGCGGCGGCACGGCCCCCCGTACCGCCGCGGTCCCCGCACCCCCCGGAACCGGGGCCGACTCGCAGCAGACGCAGGCGCAGAACAAGAAGGTGGACGCATGAAGCTCATCACCGCGGTCGTCAAGCCGCACCGGCTCGACGAGATCAAGGAGGCCCTCCAGGCGTTCGGCGTCCAGGGACTCACCGTCACCGAGGCCAGCGGCTACGGACGGCAGCGCGGCCACACCGAGGTCTACCGGGGCGCCGAGTACACCGTCGACCTCGTACCGAAGATCCGTATCGAGGTCCTGGTCTCCGACGACGACGCCGAAGAACTCGTCGAGGTCATGGTCAAGGCCGCCCGCACCGGCAAGATCGGCGACGGCAAGGTCTGGAGCATCCCGGTCGATACGGCCGTACGGGTGCGCACCGGCGAGCGCGGCCCGGACGCGCTCTGAGCGACGGCTATACGCGTGTACGTGTTCAGGTAACTGAGCACGTGTGAACGACAAGGAGCTGCTGGGTGACGAGCCTCGACGTCAAGTCCAAAACGGAAGACTCCGGCCCCAGCGGCTACGCGGCGGCCCGGCTGCGCCTCCTCCAAGGAGAGGCGCAGTCCGGGCCGCCGCGCCGTGCCGCCCTCGCGAAGCTCACCGACGACTGGCTCGCCGAGCTCTTCACCGGCGCCGCGGCCGAGCTCGGCGACCGCGGCGAGCTCAGGGGCGCCGCCCTCGTCGCAGTCGGCGGCTACGGGCGCGGCGAACTCTCCCCACGCAGCGACCTCGACCTGCTGCTCCTGCACGACGGCAGCGCCGACCGCGGCACCCTCGCCGCACTCGCCGACCGCATCTGGTACCCCGTCTGGGACCTCGGCCTCGCCCTCGACCACTCCGTCCGCACCCCCGGCGAGGCCCGGAAGACCGCGGGCGACGACCTCAAGGTGCAGCTCGGGCTGCTCGACGCCCGGCACGTCGCCGGCGACCTCGGCCTCACCACCGGGCTGCGCACCACCGTCCTCGCCGACTGGCGCAACCAGGCCCCCAAGAAACTCCCCGCCGTGCGCGAACTCTGCGCCGAACGCGCCGACCGCCAGGGCGAGTTGCAGTTCCTGCTCGAACCCGACCTCAAGGAGGCCCGCGGCGGCCTGCGCGACGCCACCGCCCTGCGCGCCGTCGCCGCCTCCTGGCTCGCCGACGCCCCGCGCGCCGGGCTCGACGAGGCCCGACGGCGCCTCCTCGACGCACGCGACGCACTCCACCTCACCACCGGCCGCGCCACCGACCGGCTCGCCCTTCAGGAACAGGACCAGGTCGCCACCGAGCTCGGCCTCCTCGACGCCGACAGCCTCCTGCGCCAGGTCTACGAGGCGGCCCGCACCGTGTCCTACGCCAGCGACGTCACCTGGCGCGAGGTCGGCCGCGTGCTGCGCGCCCGCCGCTCCCGGCCCCGGCTGCGCTCGCTGCTCGGCGGGGGCGGCAGCCGCCCGGCCCCGGAGCGCACCCCGCTCGCCGAGGGCGTCGTCGAACAGGACGGCGAGGTGGTGCTCGCTCGCACCGCCCGGCCCGAACGCGACCCCGTCCTGCCGCTCCGTGCCGCCGCCGCGGCCGCCCAGGCCGGGCTCCCGCTCTCCCTGCACGCGGTACGCCGCCTCGCCGCCGCCGGACGCCCACTGACCGCGCCCTGGCCCGCCGAGGCCCGCGAACTGCTCGTCACCCTGCTCGGCGCGGGCCGCGCCACCGTGCCGGTATGGGAGGCCCTGGAGGCGGAGGGCCTGATCAGCCGGGTGCTCCCGGACTGGGAGCGGGTGCGCTGCCGCCCGCAGCGCAACCCCGTACACACCTGGACCGTCGATCGGCACCTCGTCGAGACCGCCGTCCAAGCCGCCGACCTCACCCGGCGCGTGGGCCGCCCCGACCTGCTCCTCGTCGCCGCGCTCCTGCACGACATCGGCAAGGGCTGGCCCGGTGACCACTCGGAAGCGGGCGAGGTCATCGCGCGGGACGTGGCCGCCCGGATCGGCTTCGACCGCGACGACGTCGCCGTACTCGGCTGCCTCGTACGCCACCACCTGCTCCTGATCGAGACGGCGACCCGGCGCGACCTGGACGACCCGGCCACCGTCCGGGCCGTCGCCGAGAAGATCGGCTCCACCTCGACCCTGGAGCTCCTGCACGCCCTGACCGAGGCGGACGCCCGCGCCACCGGGCCCGCCGCCTGGTCGACGTGGCGCGGCTCGCTCGTCGCCGACCTGGTCAAGCGGGTCGGCGCGGTGCTCGCCGGGGACCCGCCGCCGGAACCCGCCGCCGCGCCGCCGACCGCCGAGCAGGAACGGCTCGCCGTCGAGGCGTACCGCAGCGGCGGCCCCGTGCTCGCCCTGCGGGCCCAGACCGAGGCGGCCGAGCCCGGCGCCGACGAACCGCTCGGCGTCGAGCTGGAGATCGCGGTGCCGGACCAGGCGGGCGTCCTGCCCGCCGTGGCCGGGGTGCTCGCGATGCACCGGCTCACCGTGCGAACCGCGGAACTCAGCGTGATGGGCCTGCCGGACGGCGTGCCCGGCGACGGACCCTCCGGCTCCGTGCTCTTCCTGGACTGGCGGGTCGCCGCCGAGTACGGCTCGCTGCCGCAGGCCGCCCGGCTCCGGGCCGACCTGGTGCGGGCGCTCGACGGCTCCCTGGACATCCCCGGCCGCCTCGCCGAGCGGGAGGCCGCCGGTCCGCGGCGCCGTGGCGCGCCCGCGCCCCCGCCCCGGGTGACGGTGGCACCGGCCGCATCCCGGCTCGCCACGGTCATCGAGGTACGGGCCCAGGACGCCCCCGGTCTGCTGCACCGCATCGGGCGGGCCCTGGAGGCCGCCGACGTACGGGTGCGCAGTGCGCATGTCAGCACGCTGGGAGCGAACGCGGTGGACGCGTTCTATGTCACAGGACCGGACGGGACACCGCTGCCGGGGGCGGAGGCGGCGGCTGTGGCGCGGGGCCTCGAGGAGGCATTGCGGGGCTGACGGGACACCTGTTTCCCTGACTGTCCGGATGCCCGCACCCGGGCGCCCGGTCGAGCCCGGGTCCTTGGTGGTCCGGGATACCCTGGAGGGCGACCTGTCCGCCCGTACCCGACCTGAGGATTCGCGACCGCCGTGTTCGACACTCTCTCCGATCGCCTCGCAGCGACATTCAAGAATCTCCGTGGCAAGGGGCGGCTGTCCGAGGCGGACATCGACGCCACGGCGCGCGAGATCCGTATCGCCCTCCTCGAGGCCGACGTCGCGCTGCCCGTCGTCCGCGCCTTCATCAAGCAGATCAAGGAGCGGGCCCTCGGCGCCGAGGTCTCGCAGGCCCTCAACCCGGCCCAGCAGGTCATCAAGATCGTCAACGAGGAGCTCATCGGCATCCTCGGCGGCGAGACCCGGCGCCTCCGCTTCGCCAAGACCGCGCCGACCGTGATCATGCTCGCGGGTCTGCAGGGTGCCGGTAAGACCACCCTCGCGGGCAAGCTGGGCCGCTGGCTCAAGAGCCAGGGCCACGCCCCGCTGCTCGTCGCCTGTGACCTCCAGCGGCCGAACGCCGTGAACCAGCTGTCCGTCGTCGCCGAGCGCGCCGACGTCGGTATCTACGCCCCCGAGCCGGGCAACGGCGTCGGCGACCCGGTGCAGGTCGCCAAGGACTCCATCGAGTACGCCCGCTCCAAGCAGCACGACATCGTCATCGTCGACACCGCGGGCCGCCTCGGTATCGACCAGGAGATGATGCAGCAGGCCGCGGACATCCGCGACGCGGTCTCCCCGGACGAGGTCCTCTTCATCGTCGACGCGATGATCGGTCAGGACGCGGTCAACACCGCCGAGGCCTTCCGCGACGGCGTCGGCTTCGACGGCGTGGTGCTCTCGAAGCTCGACGGTGACGCCCGCGGTGGTGCGGCGCTCTCCATCGCGCACGTCACCGGCAAGCAGATCATGTTCGCCTCCAACGGCGAGAAGCTGGACGACTTCGACGCGTTCCACCCGGACCGGATGGCGTCCCGCATCCTCGGCATGGGCGACATGCTCTCGCTGATCGAGAAGGCCGAGCAGACCTTCTCGCAGCAAGAGGCCGAGAAGATGGCGGCCAAGCTCCAGAAGGGTCCCAAGGAGTTCACGCTCGACGACTTCCTGGCCCAGATGGAGCAGGTCAGGAAGATGGGCTCCATCTCCAAGCTGCTCGGCATGCTGCCCGGCATGGCGCAGATGAAGGACCAGATCAACAACCTCGACGAGCGGGACGTGGACCGCACCGCGGCCATCATCAAGTCGATGACGCCCGCCGAGCGCTCCGAGCCGACCATCATCAACGGCTCGCGCCGGGCCCGTATCGCGCGCGGCTCCGGTGTCGACGTGAGCGCCGTGAAGAACCTCGTGGAGCGGTTCTTCGAGGCCCGCAAGATGATGTCGAAGATGGCGCAGGGCGGCGGCATGCCGGGGATGCCCGGGGTACCGGGCATGGGCGGCGGCCCGGGCCGGCAGAAGAAGCAGAAGAAGCAGGCCAAGGGCAAGCAGCGCTCGGGCAACCCGATGAAGCGCAAGCAGCAGGAGCAGGAGGCCGCGGCGCGGCGCCAGCAGGCGGCGCAGCAGCCGGGCGGGGCGTTCGGCCTTCCGGCCGGGGGCGACCAGGGGAAGGACTTCGAACTTCCCGACGAGTTCAAGAAGTTCATGGGCTGAGCCCGGCTTCCGGGTATCCGCTGGGGCGCCATTTCGGGCGTCCCTTCGGGAGCCTCTCCGGGCGTACCGGGACGGGGACAGGGCCCGGGTCACCTCGTGGTGGCCCGGGCTCCGCCGTGCCGGGCGTCTTTGGTGGCTGGTGCGCTGCCGCGTCGGGTTTCCTGTGCCGTCCCGCCTCATTTCCTCTTCCTCGCCTTTCATGTCGCTCCCCGCATCACGCCGGGCACCGCGCCGGGCATCGCTTCCGGCGCCCAGCCGAGGAGCCCGGCCCCGTTCGCCAAGCCCCCGACGTCCAGCCCAAGGGCAGCCGCCGCCGTCGCGCCGACGTCCGCCAACGACGCCGCGTCCGGCAGGAGTTCGAGGCCCGGGGCCTCGGGGCGATGGATGAGGACCGGGACGTACTCGCGGGTGTGGTACGCGTGTCCGATCGTCGGGTCGTTCCCGTGGTCCCCGGTGACGATCAGCCGGTCCCCGGGCCGATCGAGGACCGAGAGCAGCTCCGCCAGGCCTTCGTCCGCCCGCTCCAGGACCTCGCCGAAGCGGCGTACGTCCTGCTGATGGCCCGCGAGGTCGGTCTCCTGGACGTTGGCGACGACCAGGCATGGCTGCCTGCTGGGGCCCGGTTCGCCGACTGCGGCCAGAGTGTGCGCCATGACCTCCGCCGTGGGTACCGCGGGACGGCGTACCGCCTCGGGGCACTCCAGGATGTCCGCGGCCTTGCCGACCAGGGTCACCGGCACCCCGGCCCGCGCGGCGAGCGACGGCAGCTGCCGGGTGTGGTCCAACTCGGCGCCCAGATGCTGGACTTGTAGTCCGTCCCCCAGGTAGAAGCCGCTCGCCGGGGTGTCCAGGCCCACCGTGCCGACGTCCCCTTCACGGACGTACGTGGGAAGGGAACGCTCCGCGTGGCCGCCCACCGCGATGACCCGGGCGACCGGGGCCACTCCCCGCACCGTGCGGGCTATCGACACGATCCGGTCGAAGGGGACGTCCTCCAGGCGGCCGGAGGCGTTCCAGTTGATGCCCGGGTCGGCCTCCAGGTTGTCGTGCACCAGGACGGCTCCGTCGACCACCAACAGCGGCCTGTCGTCCAGGGGTTCGGCGCGGTGGCCCGCCGCGCGCAGCGCCGCCGTCACCTCGTCCAGGTGCTCGCCGAGCCGGGCCACCGTCACCTTGCTGAAGTCGGCGCCCATCAGGGTCTGGTGGCCCGCGAAAGTGTCCGCGCCCGGGTAGCCGAGCGCCGCCCGACCGGCCGCCACCGGGAGCGCGGTGCGGCGGGGCAGGTCCTGGTGCGGGTGCACCAGGCCCAGGCCGAGCGCGCCGAGCGCGGGCAGCCGCAGCGGACGGCCGAACAGTGCACGGCACCGGTCGAGCAGATGCCCGCAGGTGTCGGCGGCCAGGTCGCCGGGGCGCAGGGCACCGGCGTCCGGCATGGCGCCGACCCCGAAGCCGTCGAGCACGACGATGACGGTCCTGCCCGTCCCGCCCATGGCCTGGTCCTCTCCGTAGTGGCCCATGTGTCGGTCTTCCCAGAGCCTGTTGTGGCGGTCTTCTCGGGGTTGGGTCGTGTGCCGGTACTGCCCCGGTTGGCTCGTGCGCCGGTCGTGCCCGGGGTGGCTCGTGCGCCGGTCGTGTCCGAGGTAGCTCGTGCAGTTCGTGTCCCGGTTCTCTGTCTGTCCGCTCATGACCGGGCCTCTCCGTGCGGGCGGCCGAGCGCGTCGTACAGGCCGAGCAGGCGTGGCATCCCGTGGGCGAGCCCGGCGACGACCGCCACGTTGCTGCGGGTCACGAAGATCTGGGTGCGGAAGGCGAGGAGCGCCGTATCACCGGCCCGTGCCGCTGCCGCGCCGCTCCCGTTGCCTGCTGGTCGTCTCAGGAGGCGGTAGTAGTCGATGTTCTCCGCCGGTGCGTCCTGCACCCGCAGGCGTGCCCCGGTGCGGGGCAGCAGCGCCTCCGTCACACCCCCTCGCGGGTAGAAGCCGCCTCCGAAGAGCGCCGGGCGGCCGTCAGCGAGGGTGTGGGCGACCTCGGTGACGTACACGTAGGCCGGTTTCTCCGGCTGCTGCGGGTCGTGCGCGTGCAGCGGTGTGGTGCCGGTCAGGGCGTGGCCCGGTTCGCCGTGCGTCGCGCCGTGCGCGGCGAGCAGCGGCAGCGTGGCCGCGCAGGTGGCGCTCGGCGCGCTCAACTTCAGGTCGGTGTGGCCGCGATCCGCGAGCAACTCCCGGGCCCTGAGCGCGAGTTCGAAGTTCGGCGTGGGCTCGGGGAGGTCGGTCACCGGGTCGCACAGGATGCACGGGAAGGCCGTCACACCCGCGATCCGCACCCCGTCCAGCCGCTCCACGGCCTCGGCGAACGCGTCGAGCCCGGCAAGCGGCACGCCACCCTCCTGCCCCGGGTAGGCCGAACCCTCGGCGCCCTCCACGCGAACCAACACATCCTGAGCGATGCCGAGTTCACAGGCCGCTTCAGCGACCGCGCGGGCATTGTCCAGGTCGAAGACGGTGACCGCCTCGGGGCGCCAGGCCAGCATCTCGGGCAGTGCCCGGCGCGGGATCTGCACCAGGTGGCCGAGGTTTCCGGCCCGCGCGCCCGCGGCGTGCAGGGCGTGGGCCTCGGGCGGGTCGATCGCCGCGAACTGCGGGATGTGCCGGGCGATGGCACGGATCAGCTCCGGGTTGCGGCCGAACTGCTTGACCACGAACCACAGGGTGAGCCCGAGCCGTTCGGCTCTCGCGGCCAGCAGCGCGGCATTGGCCTCGATGGCGTCCAGGTCCAGGACGTATGTGTCCGGCGGGATCGCGCCGGAGTGGTGCAACGCGGCCGCCGCGTCGGCCAGTTCGGGGTTGCGGGTGAGTACGGTGTTCAGGAACACGGTCTGTCCTAGGTGGTGCTGGGGGGAGCCGCGGGGCGCCCCTCGAGGGAGTTGTGCAGATCGCGCAGCGCGCGGCGCAGGATGTCGAGGACGAGGTCGGCACCGGCCCGCATCGGGTTGATCCGTACGGTCCAGTCGGCGAGTTCGGGGGCGTCCTCCAGGGCCGAGCCGGACATCCGGTAGAAGAGCGGGGCCACTTCGTAGCGGGAGTTGGAGCCGACGGGGTAGGGCGCGGCGCCGTGCCGGGCCGCGGCTTCGGGCAGCGCGCGGGCGACGGGTCTGTCCAGGCGTACGAGAAGACAGCGGTCCTGTGCGTTGACGAGCCGTACCTCGGCGACCCCCGCGACCTCTCCGGCCGTGAGCCGCTCGGCGACCTCGGCGCCGACCTGCGACTGCACCGCCCACATCACCGGCACGTGGGTGAGCGTGCGCAGCGCGTCGAGCGCCTGGTGGCCCTGGACCTGGCCGCCGCCGGAGTAGTTGTCGCTCCGTACCCGTCCGACCAGGTCACGGGCGCCGATGACGGCACCCACGCCCTCCGGCCCGTGCAGCTTGAACAGCGAGAAGCAGGAGGCGTCGGCCCCGAGCTGCACGCCGCAGGCGGGCACGCGCAGTACGGCGTAGTTGTCGTCGACGATCGTGCGCACCCCGAAGGCGCGGCAGGCCGCGAGCACCGCTCCCGGGTCGTAGGCGTCGGCCAGACGCTGCCGGGTGTGCTGGACGTACGCCCATGCGAACCGGCCGGATTCCAGGGCCCGTTGGAGGACGGCAGCGTTGTTGAAGTCGACCTCGACCGTCTCGACGCCCAGGCCGCGCAGGGTGACCTCGGTGGTGCGGTAGACCGGCGCTCGGTGGATCAGGAGCGACCCGGTGACCTCGGCCGCGGCGAGGGCGGCCCGGATCGCGCCGGTGCCCGCGCCCTGTACCAGCGCCGCGTCTTCGGCTCCGAAGAAGTCCGCCAGGACGGCCTCCACGCGCGCGGTGGTGCGCGGTCGGCCGATCCCGGGCACGACCCCGGCGTCCGCTTCGAAGAGCTGGGTGCCCTCGAAGTGGGTGGCGGTGCACTCCAGGAGCCGGAACTGCCGCGCGACGGCGTCCCGCAGCGGGACCGTGGGCAGCGGGAAGGTTTCCGGGAGCCGGGGCCCGGCCCCGTTGCCCTGCAGGGGATTCATGTCGGACCTCGGGAGGGTCATGGCAGTCGTCTGGACGGTCATGTCAGGGCTCCTCTGTGGCGCCGGTCAGAAACCGCACCGGATTGCGTCGGGTCATCAGGTCGATCAGGTCCTCGTCGACGCCCGCGGCACGGGCCTGCCCGAGGAACGTGCGGAACAGATGGCCGTACCCCTGGCCACCGGCCGACTCCAGATAGCCGTGGCGCGAGATGTCGCAGCTCAGCAGCACCCGGTCGGCGTGCCCGGCGTCCAGCAGGGCGAGCAGGAGCTTCAGCCGGGTCGCGTCGCTCTGGTAGCTCTCCTTGCCGACGGTGTCGAAGGCGACGTACGCCCCCGAGGCCGCCAACTCCCGGTGCACGGAGGGCTCGTCGAGCAGATCCTGGTGCCCGATGGAGATGCGGTGCGGGGCGAGCCCGGCACCGGTGAGCAGCTCCAATTGAGCGAGGCCGCCCTGGCCGAGCTGCGCGTGCGTGGCGACGGACAGGCCCGTGGATACGGCGGCGCGGGCGGCGGCGAGCAGCGTACGGGTCTCCGGCTCGCTCGGCCGGTCGCCGTGGCTGCCGACCTCGCCGATGACGCCGGGCCGGATGCCGGTCGCGCCGATACCGCCGGTGATCTCCTCGATCAGCACCCCGGCGAGCCGCTCGGCGCTCGCGTCGGCGATCTCCCCGGGGTGGAACGGCTCGTAGTACCAGCCCGTGGCCGCGACCACCGCGACCCCGGAGTCCCGGGCGATCCGGGCGAGGGCGACCGGGTCACGGCCCATACCGCGGCAGGTCAGCTCGACCACGAGGGAGAGCGCGAACTCCTCGCGCAGCACGGCGAGTTCCCGGACGATGAGCGGTCCGTGCGCGGCCGGGTCGAGCACCGCGGCACGGTGGCCGGTGCGGTCGAGGTCGAGGGCGAGATGCTCGTGAGCGAGGGCCGGACCCTGGATGTCGTTGGGGGAGAGCGGACCGAGGACGGTCTGCAGGTGGTTCATGACAGTGCCTTACGTCGCGAACGCTTGCGTGCCGCCGGGGGCCACCCCTGACCGGGGTGACGCGGACGGGATCACCTCATGACCGGGGTGATGCGGTGGGTCACCCTTGGTCAGGGTGACGCCGTAGGTTTCACCCCTTGACGGGGGTGAACAGGTCAAGCCAGTACAGGATGTTGAGAATCACGCCGCCGACGATCACCGCCGTCGGCGCGGCCGCCATCTTCACCACGGGACGCCCCATCGCCTCGTTGAGGAGATAGAGCCCGCCGCAGATGAGGATCCCGAGCCCGCCGCCCATCTGGTGGGCGGCCATGAGCGAACCGAAGAGGATCGCGAGCCCGAGTGCCTCACCGATGGCGCTGCGCAGGTACTCCGAGGAGTCCCGGACGCTGGGCAGCTTGCCGAGGGCCTTGCCGACGGAGGACAGGGCGAGCACCTCCACGGCGAAGACCGCCGCGCCCGCGACCGCCGCAAGCACCGGGTTCGGCATCAGATACCCGATCGGGTAGGCGAGCGTGAAACCCGCGATGCCGTACGCGCCCGAGGCGAGCGCCGTCGTCGCGATCAGCGGTACGAAGCCGAACATCCGGTAGAAGTCGACCTGCGCGGCCTCCGCGTACTCCCCCTTGGCGATGAGGAAACTGGTGGCCTCACCGCCGCCGAATATCTTCATCTGCGCCAGGACACAGACGCCCGCGCCGAGCACCATGAACAGCGGCAGATATCTGCGCAGTCGGGCCGCGCTCGCGCTGAACAGCGAGGTCATCGGGTCCTCGACGCCCTCGGGCAGCCCCCGCGGGACCTCCGCGGCCTCGTCCGCCTTGCGCTGCTTGACGTCCTTGGTGACCGCGAACCCGATCAGCATCAGCACGCCCACCGCCATGGCCAGCGCCCCGGCGAACATCGTCGGCCACAGCTTCATCGTCAGGACGACCAGGGCGAGTTCGACCGCACCGACGATGCCGCCCCGCAGCCGCCCGAACTGCTTGGTGACCGCGAGCACCGGGAACAGCGTGAACAGGAACAGGATCGGCGTCGACATCTGCTGCATGGCGGTCAGGAAGTCGACCGGCAGATCGTGCGCCACCGCATTGGCGCCGTTCAGGCCGAAGACCACCACCGCGCCCCAGCCCGCGCCGAGCAGCGGCGCCAGCCACTTCCTCGGCGCCAGGATGCCGAGGACGTCGGTCGGCAGGAAAAGCAGCCACGGGTTGAGCACCCCGGAGGCCAGCGCCATCGGCGCGCCCAGGCCGAAGATGAACCCCGCAGAGAGACCGAAGGACACCGCTGTGGTCGCGTTGCGCGTCGTACGCCCCTGGATGAAGTCGAGCATGAAGGGCCGTACGCCGTCGTTGAAGACGGCGAGCGCCAGGTGCGATATGAACGCGGTCAGCGCGCACAGGGCGATGACCATCAGTTGCTGCGGCAGCGAGAAGGCGAGGCCGGCGTCCGCGGCGATGTGGGTGTCGAGGCTCACGGGATCACTCCTTTGTGCCCGGAGGGGAATTCAGGCCGGAGGGGAGTTCAGGACAGGGCGGCTGTTCCCCGGGGGGAGGGGGAGGAGTCCAGGGGCGCGCCTTACGCGGGCGGCGTCAGGCGCGTGAGGCGATGCCGCGAGCGAGGAGCGGGGCGAGGCTCTCTATCTGGTCCATGGCGAACCCGAAGACCTTCTTGCCCTGCTCCAGGAGCGCCGCGACCTCGTCCTGGCTCGGCACGGACCGCCCGAAAGTGTGACAGGCAGGCTGTCCCATCAGTCCGACGAGTACACCGAGGGAGGCACCGGCGCCGGTGTGGCAGGTGCCGAGGAAGTAGTCGGCCTGCCCGGCGCGCAGCTGTATCGCGGCGTCCATGTCGCTGGAGACGGCCACCTCCACGCCATCCAGGGCGAGGTTCCTGACGGCCTCGGCGACCTCGGTCTTGGCGACGCCACCGGTGAGGATCTTCGGCATGGCTGTGGTCCCTTCAGAAGCGGTTCGGGTCGGCCCGACTGGGTTCGGACGGGCCGGACTGCGGTCAAGCTCACGGCGGGCTGGGGGAGTTCAGCGTCCGGTGTGCTGGGTGAGCGCGGCGAGGTGTATCCCCAGGAAGGTGACCTCGGAGTCGGGGAGCGCGGCACCGAGCTCCCGCTGCGCACGCAGGGCGACGACGCGGGCCCGGTCGACGGCCTCGGGATGCGCGGCGAGCTCCGCGGTGACCTGCTCGTCCGTGGGGAACTGCTCGATGGGCTCGCCGTTCACCAAGCGGGTGAGCGCCATCATGAGATGGCTGGTCAGCATCCCGGCGGACTTCTCGGTGACGGCCTTGCCCTCGGCAGCCAGGGCCGCGAGCTCGTCGGTCACGAACTCGGCTACTCGGGGCGGCACTTGGCCGCCGTCGCGGAACAGTTGGATGCGGAGCGCGAGCTGGTCGTCCATGGCTTTCCTTCCGTTGAGGCAGACAGTAACCGGGATTCTGGATTCTCCGAGAGGGGCGGGAAGTCCCGTTCTTTCCTGGGTCTTGCGGGGTGGTCTTGCAAGGCATGTGCCGAACGGGCAGGGGCTTAGGTGGGGTGGTCGTCCCCGGGTTACGCCGCCCTGTCGCGTCGTGTGTCGATCACGGTAGACCGATCCGCCGGATCACATCCGGAATGCTGTATTCCTGTGGATAACCACACGACTGACGGGATGTCAGTTAAAGGAGGTGCGGGAGAGAGCGGTGTGAAAGCAGTAAGAGGGCGGAGAGAGCGGCAAGGTCGGCGTCAGTACGACGGGATCCGCTCCCCGCGCACCACCTCGTCCTGCAGCGTGGTGACGAGTGGCAGGTCGAGGCCTTCGCGCACCGCGGCGAGCGTCCCGCCCCCGACTCCGCTCCCCAGACCCTCCGGATCCTTCCGGCCCACCAGGGCCGCGGCCGAGTTGCGCAGCGACAGCTCCCGGGTGACCTCGTCGGCGAGCGGCAGCACCTCCACCACGTCCTCGCCGAGTCGGCCCTGGATCTCGTCCACGTTCCAGACAGTGGCGTCGACTTCACCGCGCAGGAACAGGTCGCGCAGCTGCATGTACGAGGCGTCGATCCACGCGATGTCGGTGCGCCCGGCGAAAATCCGCTCGGCGAGCAGCGTCTGGTCCTCGGAGGTGCGGTCGACGGCGACCCGCAGGCCCGGCGCCTTCAGGTCGGTGCCACGGCGCAGCAGCAGCCCGTGTGCCCCGACATAGGTGGCCGGGCCGAAGTCGGTGACCAGTTCGATCGGATGCCGGTCGAGCAGCCGGTCGGCGGCGAGCCGGGAGAGCACCACCAGGTCGACCTTGCCCTCGAGCAGTGCACCTACCCGCGTACCGGCGCCGCGCATGAACGTGATCGCGAAGGGCGCCCCGGCCGCCTCGAAGGCGCCCCGCAGGCCCGTGGCCAGACCTTCGTAACGCCGCGAGTACGGCAGTGGCATCGCGGCGAGCAGGGTGCCCAGGCCGGACAGGCGCCACAGTATGGCCCGGTCGGCGCGGACCAGGAAGGTGCCGAGGTGGCCGCGGGCCTGCGTCGCGATCGCCCCGGAAGCCTCCAGAAGCTGGAGCGCCGCCTGCACGGTGCCGTTGCCGACGCGGAGTTCCTGGGCGAGGTCGCGGACCCGGGGGAGCCGGGTGTCCGGCTCGTGGCTGAGCAGCAGGACCGCCAGCTTGCGGGCGGTGAGGCCGTTACGGGTCAGAAGGCGCTCGTCGAATCCGCTGGCGAAACCGTTCACCAACCGACAGTAACCAGGATCCTGGATATAGCCAAGGGGTGTCGTTCGCTCGCCGTGCACCTGAGGTCGAGGCTCGATATGCCTGAATAGCCCGTTACGCCAATAATGGCGGGCGTGACCAGCCCTGTGCCGCCCCGCGACCGCACCGATCAGCCCTGGCGCTCCGAGGGTGCGCCGCCACCGCCGCCACCGAAGAAGAAGATGAACTGGTGGAGCCTGCTGTGGACCGCGCTGATCGTCTATCTCGTCACCAATCTGCTGCTCACCCTCTTCGGCGGCGACAAGCCCGAGTCGATCTCCTACACCGAGTTCAACAAGCAGATCACCTCGGGCAACGTGGAGAAGGTCTACTCCAAGGGTGACCAGATCCAGGGCGACCTGAAGAAGGCCGCGGACGTCCCCGACGGCGGCAAGGGCACGTACGACGTCTTCACCACACAGCGCCCGAGCTTCGCCGATGACAAGCTCTGGGACGAGCTGACCAAGCAGAACGTCACCGTCACCGCCGAACCGGTCCACAAGGAGCCCAGCCTCCTCAGCAACCTGCTCCTCTCGCTGCTGCCGATCCTGCTCCTGGTCGCCCTGTGGGTGTTCATGGCCCGGCGGATGGCCGCGGGTATGGGCGGCGCGGGCGGCATGCTCGGCAGAAAACAGCCGCCCAAGCCGGTCGCCCTGGACGTCGGCAAGCGCACCACGTTCGCCGACGTCGCGGGCATCGACGAGGTCGAGGGCGAGCTCAACGACGTCGTCGACTTCCTCAAGAACCCCGACGCGTACCGCAGGATGGGCGCCAAGATGCCCCGCGGCGTGCTGCTCGCGGGCCCGCCCGGCACCGGTAAGACGCTGCTCGCGCGGGCCGTCGCGGGCGAGGCGGAGGTGCCGTTCTTCTCGGCGTCCGCCTCCGAGTTCATCGAGATGATCGTCGGCGTGGGCGCCTCGCGCGTACGCGAACTCTTCGCCGAAGCCCGCAAGGTGGCCCCGTCGATCATCTTCATCGACGAGATCGACACCATCGGCCGGGCCCGCGGCGGCGGCTCCGGCATGGGCGGCCACGACGAGCGCGAGCAGACCCTGAACCAGATCCTCACCGAGATGGACGGCTTCACCGGCTCGGAGGGCGTCGTCGTGATCGCCGCCACGAACCGCGCCGACGTCCTCGACCCAGCCCTCACCCGGCCCGGCCGCTTCGACCGCACCGTCATGGTCAGCCCGCCCGACCGCAAGGGCCGCGAGGCGATCCTGGAGATCCACACCCGCGACATTCCGCTCGCCGTCGACGTCGACCTTGCCCAAGTCGCCCGTACGACACCGGGGATGACCGGTGCCGAGCTGGCCAACCTCGCCAACGAGGCGGCCCTCCTCGCCGTCAAGCGCAAGCAGCCCAAGGTCAACCAGTCCGACATCTCCGACGCCCTGGAGAAGGTCCAACTCGGCGCCGAGCGGCCCCTGGTGATGCCCGCCGAGGAGCGCCGCCGCACCGCGTACCACGAGAGCGGGCACGCCCTGCTCGGCATGCTGCAGCCGGGCGCCGACCCGGTCCGCAAGATCACCATCGTGCCGCGCGGCCGCGCCCTCGGCGTCACGCTGTCCACGCCGGAATCCGACAAGTACGCGTACACCGAGGAGTATCTGCGCGGCCGCATCATCGGCGCGCTCGGCGGCATGGCGGCCGAGCAGGTCGTCTTCGGCGTCGTCACGACCGGCGCCGAGAACGACCTGGAACAGGTCACCAAGATCGCTCGCGGGATGGTCGGCCGCTGGGGCATGAGCGAGCGCGTCGGCCGCCTCTCCGCGCTGCCCGACGACGCGCAGCAGGCATACGGGCTGGCCGCCGCGCCCTCGACCCTCGACACCGTCGACAGCGAGATGCGCCGCATCGTCGACGAGTGCTACGACAGCGCCTGCCGCCAACTCCGCGACCACCGCGACAAACTGGACGCCCTGGCGGCAGCGCTCCTCGCCAACGAGACCCTGGAGGAGGAGGACGCCTACCGCGCGGCCGGCATCGCACGCCTGCACAAGGGGGAGTGACCCGCTCAGTGGCCGCTACGGGGACGTCGCCTCTATAGGGACGGAAAAACGGAAAACCGTCTCCCCTAACGGGTATGGGCGATGACGTACCGGAACACATTGGGCATCCACACCGTCCCGTCCCCACGGACATATGGATGCAGCGCCTCCGTCAACTCCTTCTCCACCTGCTCCGGTTCGGTTGCACGCATCGCCGCGTCGAAGAGCCCGGTGGACAGCAGTCCGCGCACCGCGCTCGCCGTGTCGGCGTACCCGAACGGGCAGGCGACCCGCCCCGCGCCGTCCGGTCGCAGCCCGGCCCTCGCGGCGACCGCCGCCAGATCGTCCCGGAGCTCCGGGCGCCGGCTCTCCTCGTCGCGCAGCGGATCCGCGAGCCGGCTCGCCACCTTCAGGACGGACGAGGCGGCGCAGTGCTCCGGTGGGCCCCAGCCGGTCAGCACCACCGGGGTGCCGGGGCCGCCGAGCGGAGCCGCCCGCTCCAGGGACGCCGCGACCCCCTCCGCGTCCCCGGCCGCACACCCGATTGGCTGAAAGGCGGTGATGAGGTTGTACGCGGGCAGATCCGGTTCGGCCGCCGCCTCGGGCTCCCCGTGGAACAGCCGGGCGCACTCACCCCGCCCCGCCCCATGGCCGTCGGACGCGCCCGCCCCGCCGAGTTCCTGGCGGAGCAGCCGCTCCCGGGCCAGGGCGAGTAGCTCGGGCGCCGCCGCTTCGATCCCGGTCACCACGGCGCCGCGCGCCGCGGCCAACAGCAGGGCGAGCCCGGAGCCGCAGCCGATGCCGAGCAGCCGGGTGCCGGTGCCCACCTCGAACCGCTCGTACACCGCCTCGTAGAGCGGCACCAGCATGCGTTCCTGGATCTCGGCCCAGTCACGCGCGCGTGCACCCGCGGCCGCGGGGCGGGCCGCCGTTCTGTCCGAGTGCGGGAGGTGCGGCTGCGCGAGCGTAGGTGTCATCGAAAGCGCCCCCATCACGGAGTGAAGCCGGGATGATGCCTGGGATGCGGTGCGGTGTGGTGCACGGAGATGCCACGGTGCCGTGCGCCGACGCCGCGGTTCGCGGTGCCGCACGCCGACGACCGGCGTTTCAACGGTGCTGTGTTGATGCGGGTGGTCCGCCCCCGTGCCTGCGCGATCGAACTCCCTGTAAGCCAGGAAACTCGTCATCTCCGGTCGCGTCCAGGGGTGTTCGCGCATTGCTTGCGTGCCCCCGGCGTGCGCCCCTCGCGAGAGCTTCGGACGGGCCGCGCGGGTGCCCTCGGCTGCGTCGCTCCGCGCAGGCCGCGCCGTACCATGCGCGCCATGGCAAAGGCTCCCGTACTCACGCCGCGGGCGGACGACTTTCCCCGCTGGTACCAGGACCTGATCACCAAGGCCGAGCTGGCCGACAACGGCCCGGTGCGCGGCACCATGGTCATCCGTCCGTACGGCTACGGCCTGTGGGAGCGGATGCAGCAGGAGATGGACGCCCGCATCAAAGATGCGGGTGCCGAGAACGCCTACTTCCCGCTCTTCATCCCGCAGTCGTATCTGACCAAGGAGGCCGACCACGTCGAGGGCTTCGCGCCCGAGCTCGCGGTCGTCACGCACGGCGGCGGTAAGGACCTCGAAGAGCCGGTCGTCGTCCGCCCCACCTCCGAGACGGTCATCAACGAATACTTCGCCAAGTGGGTGCAGAGCTACCGGGACCTGCCCCTGCTCATCAACCAGTGGGCGAACGTGGTGCGTTGGGAGATGCGCCCGCGGGTCTTTCTACGTACCACCGAATTTCTCTGGCAGGAGGGCCACACCGCCCACGCCACATACGAGGACGCCCGGGACTACGCCGCGTACATCCACAAGGAGGTGTACGCCGACTTCATGACCAACGTCCTCGGCATCGACGTCGTCCTCGGCCGTAAGACCCCCAGCGAGCGGTTCGCCGGCGCCATCAACACCCTCACCCTGGAGGGCATGATGGGCGACGGAAAGGCCCTACAGCTGGGCACCAGCCACGAGCTCGGCACCAACTTCTCCAAGGCCTTCGGCACCAGCTACCTGTCCAAGGACGGCGCCCAGGAGCTCGTCTGGCAGACCTCCTGGGGCACCTCCACACGTATGGTCGGCGGCCTGATCATGGCCCACGGCGACGACAACGGCCTCCGTGTGCCGCCCCGGGCCGCCCACATCCAGGTCGTCGTCATGGCCATCAAGGGCGACGAGGCCGTCACCAAGGTCCGTGAGCTCGGCGACCGACTCAGGGCCGCGGGCCTGCGCGTCCACGTCGACGACCGGGTCGACACCCCCTTCGGGCGGCGCGCGGTCGACTGGGAGCTCAAGGGCGTCCCCGTACGCGTCGAGATCGGCCCGCGCGACCTGGAGGCAGGCACCGCGATGCTGGCCCGCCGCATCCCCGGCGGCAAGGCGCCCGTCGGCCTCGACCGCCTGCCCGGACTGCTGCCCCAGGTCCTGGAGGACGACCAGGCGCAGCTCCTGCGCGAGTCCCGGGAACACCGCGAGGCCCGTACTCAGGACGTGACCACCGCCGAGGAGGCCGTCGAGGCCGCCGCCAGCGGCTGGGCCCGCATCCCGTGGGCCGACCTCGGCCCCGCAGGCGAGACCGCGCTCGCCGAACACGCGGTGACCGTACGGTGTCTGGTCACCGAGGACGGGGCGGTGCCGGAGTCGGATGACGCACCCGGTACGGTCGCCGTGGTGGGACGCGCGTACTGAACGCCCCCTCATCGACGGAACGGCAAACCCGGCGTGCGCAGTTGCTCTACGCGCCGGGTTGCGCGCGCCCGTGATGACTGCGTGGACGCGCGCTACGTACCACCTTGGTGTGAGCTGTGAGCCTTCTCCGCAGATCAGCGCACCCGCCCTCGTCCGGACGTATCAGCGGCAACTGACTGGTACGTGCAAATTATTTGAGATGCCCCGGAATAGGAACACCGAGGCCCCTCGGATCGTTGTCACGACGTGAGCACGACACCACCTGTTCTCGCCGCAGAGCTGGCGCAGGCGTGGGCCGACATTCAACGGCACCACCCCGAGCTGCCAGATCTTGCCGCGCCCGAATCCCTGATCGGAGAATCCTCGTCCGCCTGTGGCGCCGAGCTCTCCTTCGAGCGACTGCTGCATGAGGCAGTCCACGGCATCGCCGCCGCCCGCGGCATCCGTGACACCTCACGCGCAGGCCGTTACCACAACCGCCGCTTCCTGGTGATCGCCGAGGAGCTGGGCCTCGACCATCCCGAGGAGCCGCACCCGTCCAGTGGCTTCTCTCTGGTCACGCTCAACCCCGAGGCGAGAAAGAAGTACCGGCCGACCATCGAGCGGCTACAGCGCGCTCTGCGGGCCCACACCGCCGCCACCGCCAAGGACAGCGCCCGCTCCTTCCGCGGCCCGGCCGCCCGGCACGGCTCGTCCGGCGGCGGCGTCCGGGTCAAGGCCGTCTGCGACTGCGGGCGGAACGTCCGAGTGGTGCCCTCCGTGCTCGCCCAGGCCCCGATCATGTGCGGCGGCTGCGGCAAGCCGTTCCGCATCCCGGAGTCGGTCGCGGCCGCCGCGGGCTGACCCCGGGGGCCTGCGCGGGGCGGCCACCGGCCGGAGTCGGCCGCCCCGATGACGTATGGCACAATGGCTAGCTGTACTCGACAGCCGCACAGGACCCCTCTCTCCTCCGGCTGACGCGTCCATCGGGCCATCGGGTACCGCAACCCCACGCGGCCATCCGCTGTGCCCAACCACGTCAAAATCAGGAGAACCCACTCCCGTGGCAGTCAAGATCAAGCTGAAGCGTCTGGGCAAGATCCGTTCGCCTCACTACCGCATCATCGTCGCCGACTCCCGTACCCGCCGTGACGGCCGGGCCATCGAGGAGATCGGTCTGTACCACCCGGTGCAGAACCCGTCCCGCATCGAGGTCGACGCCGAGCGCGTGGCGTACTGGCTCTCCGTCGGCGCCCAGCCGACCGAGCCCGTGCTCGCCATCCTGAAGAAGACCGGCGACTGGCAGAAGTACAAGGGCGAGCCCGCCCCGGCGCCGCTGCTCCAGCCGGAGCCGAAGGCCGCCAAGCCCGCCTTCGACGCCGTCGCCGACGCCGGTGACGAGCCCAAGGGCGAGGCCATCACGCAGAAGGCCAAGAAGGCCGACAAGAAGGCGGACGAGGCCAAGGCCGACGCCGCCGAGTCGACCGAGGCGTGAGCATGCTCGAGGAGGCTCTCGAGCACCTCGTGAAGGGCATCGTCGACAACCCCGATGACGTGCAGGTCGCATCCCGCAACCTGCGTCGCGGACGCGTCCTCGAGGTCCGGGTCCACCCCGACGACCTCGGCAAGGTGATCGGCCGTAACGGCCGCACCGCCAGGGCGCTGCGCACCGTGGTCGGGGCCATCGGTGGCCGCGGCGTCCGCGTCGACCTCGTCGACGTCGACCAGGTTCGCTGAAGATACGCAGCACCGGCACGGGCCGGGGAGGGCTTTTGGGCCCACCCCGGCCCGTAGTCGTACGAAGGAGAAACAACGTGCAGTTGGTAGTGGGACGCATCGGCCGCGCCCACGGCATCAAGGGCGAGGTCACCATCGAGGTGCGCACCGACGAGCCGGAGCTGCGCCTCGCCCCCGGCGCGGTCCTGGCCACCGACCCCGCGAACGTCGGACCCCTGACCATCGCCGCCGGCCGGGTGCACAGCGGCCGCCTCCTCCTGCGCTTCGACGGCGTACGCGACCGCAACGCCGCCGAGGCGCTGCGGAATACCCTCCTCATCGCCGAGGTCGACCCCGACGAGCTGCCCGACGAGCCCGACACGTACTACGACCACCAGCTCATGGACCTGGACGTCGTCACTACAGAAGGACAGGAGGTCGGCCGGGTCACCGAGATCTCGCACCTCGCCGCCCAGGACCTGTTCATCGTGGAACGGCCCGACGGCAGCGAGGTCATGATCCCCTTCGTCGAGGAGATCGTCACCGAGATCGACCTGGACCAGCAGCGTGCCGTGATCGACCCGCCGCCCGGGCTCATCGACGACCGCGCCGAGATCGCCTCCGCCCGGGAAGCCGCCGAGAACGCCGAGGCCCCGGACGCCGGGAATGCCGGTACGCCCAAGGACGCGTCCTGATGCGTCTCGACGTCGTCACGATCTTCCCCGAGTACCTGGAGCCCCTGAACGTCTCCCTCGTCGGCAAGGCACGCGCGCGTGGCCAACTCGACGTGCACGTACACGACCTGCGGCAGTGGACGTACGACCGGCACAGCACCGTCGACGACACCCCCTACGGGGGCGGCCCGGGCATGGTCATGAAGACCGACCCCTGGGGAGACGCCCTCGACATGGTGCTAGCCGACGGATACGAGACCGGCATGAGCGGCCCTTCTCTTGTAGTGCCGACTCCGAGCGGCCGCCCCTTTACCCAGGAACTCGCCGTCGAGCTCGCCGAGCGGCCCTGGCTGGTCTTCACACCCGCCCGCTACGAGGGCATCGACCGCCGCGTCATGGACGAATACGCCACCAGGATGCCCGTGTACGAGGTGTCCATCGGCGACTACGTCCTCGCCGGCGGGGAAGCCGCGGTCCTTGTGATCACCGAGGCCGTGGCCCGGTTGCTGCCCGGCGTCCTCGGCAACGTCGAGTCCCACCGCGACGACTCCTTCGCGCCCGGCGCCATGGCCAACCTCCTCGAAGGCCCCGTCTACACCAAGCCGCCCTCCTGGCGCGGCCGTGAGATCCCCGACGTGCTGCTCAGCGGCCACCACGGCAAGATCGCCCGCTGGCGGCGGGACGAGGCGCTGCGCCGTACCACCGCCAACCGCCCCGATCTCATTGAGCGTTGCGACCCCGCGGCCTTCGACAAGAAGGACCGCGAGATGCTCTCCATCCTCGGCTGGGAACCCGAGCCCGATCCGGCCATCAGCGGCCGATTTTGGCGCAGGGTGAAGACCGTGGAAGAATGAACCGCTGTTGTCCGTCCAGCGTGCGCCCCTGCCACAGGGGGAGACGACGTCCGCCCGACGGCCCCGGAGCCCTCACCGAGGGCCCCTCCGAACTCATCACGATATTCCGCTGATGACCTGTGGCATCAGCGAGGAAGCAGACGATCATGTCTCACCTGCTCGACTCCGTCGACGCCGCGTCGCTGCGCAGCGACATCCCGGCCTTCCGCCCGGGTGACACCGTCAACGTTCACGTCCGCGTCATCGAGGGCAACCGCTCCCGTGTGCAGCAGTTCAAGGGCGTAGTCATCCGCCGCCAGGGCGCCGGTGTCCGCGAGACCTTCACGGTCCGCAAGGTCTCCTTCTCCGTCGGCGTCGAGCGCACCTTCCCGGTGCACACCCCGATCGTCGAGAAGATCGAGCTCGTCACCAAGGGTGACGTCCGCCGCGCCAAGCTGTACTACCTGCGCGACCTGCGCGGCAAGGCCGCGAAGATCAAGGAGAAGCGCGAGAACTGATCTCGCCCTCTCCCCTCGGGGTCCGCAGGCCCGCCGGATAGGCTCTGGCCTCGATGGACACCGAAGCAGAGCACTCGGAGCGCGACCGCTCGTCCGAACCCGCCGACAGCGCGGGGGAGGAGCGGTCGCGCTCCGCGCGTATGCCCGCGGATGGCGAGCCGGGGGACGGTGCGGACGGCCAGACTGCCGAGGATCCGGACCGCGCCCCGGGCGAAGCTGTCGAGGATTCGGGCGGTACGCGGCCGAGGCAGGCCGGGTGGCGCAGGGCCGGGCTCGTCGGCCTGGTGTGCGTGGTCGCCCTGCTGCTCGTCAGCACCTTCGCCGTGCAGCCCTTCCTGATCCCCAGCGGCTCCATGGAGCCCACGCTCCGGGACGGGGACAGGGTGCTCGTGAACAAGTTGGCGTACCGTTTCGGTTCCGAGCCGCAGCGCGGCGATGTCGTTGTCTTCGACGGCAGGGGCTACTTCGGCGACTCGGACTACATCAAGCGTGTGGTGGGGGTCGGCGGTGACCGGGTGGTCTGCTGCGACAAGCAGGGCAGAGTCGAGGTGAACGGGGAGCCTGTGGACGAGGCGTATCTGTATCCGGGGGACAGCCCTTCTACAGTGCCGTTCGATGTCGTCGTCCCTAAGGGGACGTACTTCGTACTGGGTGATCACCGCGCCGACTCCCGTGACTCCCGCGACCACCTGGGTTCGCCCGGCGGCGGCATGGTGCCGCTCGACACGGTGGTGGGCCGCGCCGACTGGATCGGCTGGCCGATCGGCCGCTGGGACTCCATCGACCGTCCGGACACCTTCGCCTCGGTGCCGAAGCCGGGCGGCGCGCATGGGTAGGCGCGGACGGCCCCGCTCCGACCGGAAGGCAGCCCAGAAGGCCGACCACGGGCTGCCCACGGGAACGCGGCCCACCAGCGCGCCACGACCGGCCGGCCGGGCCGAGCGGCGCAAGCTCGCCCGCAAGGTGAAACGCCGCCGACGGCGCTCCGCGCTCAAGGAGATCCCCGTCCTCATAGGCGTGGCGGTACTCATCGCCCTCGTACTGAAGACGTTCCTGGTACAGGCCTTCGTGATCCCGTCGGGCTCCATGGAGCAGACGATCCGTATCGGCGACCGGGTCCTCGTCGACAAGCTCACCCCCTGGTTCGGCGCCAAGCCGCAGCGCGGTGACGTCGTCGTCTTCAGGGACCCCGGCGGCTGGCTCCGCGGTGAACCGCAGGCCCGCAAGAAGGACGCCCCCGTCGGCATCAAGCAGCTCAAGGAAGGACTCACCTTCATCGGGCTGCTGCCCTCCGACGACGAGCAGGACCTCATCAAGCGGGTCATCGCGGTCGGCGGCGACCGTGTGGCCTGCTGCGACAAGGACGGCCGGGTCACCGTCAACGGCACACCCCTGGACGAGCCTTACCTCAACCCGGGCGACAAGCCCTCCCTGCGCACCTTCGACGTCAAGGTGCCCCAAGGCCGCCTCTTCGTGATGGGCGACCACCGCTCCAACTCCGCGGACTCCCGCTACCACCTCGACGATCCCTTCGACGGAACCGTGTCCGAGGAACAAGTCGTCGGCACCGCCAAGGTCATCGCCTGGCCGTTCGACCACTGGCGCAAACTCGAGGAACGTTCGACCTACGCCTCCGTGCCCGACCCGTCGGACGCGCGTGGCGGGGAGGACGTCGCCCTCGGCACGTCGCATAGGCTGGGCACCGACGACTTGAACGCGAAAGTCCCCCTCCCGATCCCTGCGGAACTCCCGCTCGTTATGGGAGTGGTGGGCCTGCACCGCGCGCGATGCAGGCGGCGGCACAGAACGAGGAGTGGATGTGGGGGATTTGGCGGTCGGCGCACGATCCGGACACGACGGACCCGAGGATGAGCAAGACGTGATCAGCGGCGGTTCCGAACCCACGGACGGAGCCAGTCGGTTCGACGCGTCCGAAGGGCCGGAGGAGCCCGGCAGCAAGGACCGCGGCACCGGCACCGGAAAGCACGGCGGCAAGCACCGCTCCTTCTGGAAGGAACTCCCCCTGCTCGTCGGCATCGCGCTGCTGCTCGCGCTGCTGATCAAGACCTTCCTGGTGCAGGCGTTCTCCATCCCCTCGGACTCGATGCAGAACACCCTCCAGCGCGGCGACCGCGTCCTGGTCGACAAGCTCACCCCGTGGTTCGGCTCCGAGCCCGAGCGCGGCGAGGTCGTCGTCTTCCACGACCCGGGCAACTGGCTCCGCGGCGAGCCCACGCCCACCCCGAACCCGGTGCAGAAGGCGCTGAGCTTCATCGGCCTGATGCCGTCCGCCGAGGAGAAGGACCTCATCAAGCGGGTCGTCGGCGTCGCCGGTGACACCGTGGAGTGCAAGGGCACCGGCCCGCTCAAGGTCAACGGCAAGCCCCTCGACGAGCCCTATGTCTACCCGGGCAACACCACGTGCAGCGATGACGACCAGGGCGGCCAGTTCAAGGTGACCGTGCCCACCGGCAAGATCTGGGTCATGGGCGACCACCGACAGAACTCCCTGGACTCCCGCTACCACCAGCAGGACCCGGGCGGCGGCTTCGTACCCGTCGACAACGTCGTGGGCCGCGCCTTCGTGAAGGCCTGGCCGATCGACCGCTGGGGCATGCTGCCGGTCCCCGACACCTTCGACCAGCCCGGCATCAACACGAAGGCAGCCGCCGGTAGCGCCGGGGCGGCCGGGTCCGTTATGGGTGAGACGGAGCGGGCCGGTCTCGGTGACGCCGCTGTGGCGCCCGGTGCACTCGGCCTCGCCGGTGCCGTGCCGGTCGTGCTGTGGCGCAGGCGAAGGGTTTCTGGCGGGCGTACCGCCGGGTAGGGTGCCGTCCCAGATCACCGATCTTCCGCCCGGATCACGCAGCGCGGATCCGGGCGGGATCGATTCTCCACGGTGGGGGACTGGGATGAGCAGCACACGACGCACGAGCGAGGGCCACGGCAGGCTCGGCAACACGTTGTCGGGCCTCGCCGTGGCCCTCGGCTGTGTGCTCTTCCTCGGCGGCTTCGCCTGGGGCGCGGTCGTCTACCAGCCGTACACCGTGCCGACACAGTCGATGACACCGACCATCGGCGCGGGCGACCGCGTACTCGCGGAGCGCATCGACGGCGACGAGGTGCGCCGCGGCGATGTCGTCGTCTTCCGCGAGGCGACCTGGGGCGACATGCCCATGGTGAAACGCGTCGTCGCCGTCGGCGGCGACAAGATCGCCTGCTGCGACGCCGACGGCCGCCTCACCGTCAACGGCAAAGCCATCGAAGAACCGTATCTCCCGAAGGACGCCACGCCCGCCACGACCGGTATCCCCGCGATGACCGTGCCCAAGGGCAGGCTCTTCCTGCTCGGCGACGAGCGCCAGGGCTCCCTCGACTCCAGCGCCCGCCTCGAAGAGGCCGGCAAGGGCACCGTGCCGCGCAGCGCCGTCGCCGGACGGGTGGACGCCGTGGCGTGGCCGATGGACGGCATGCTGCCCCGGCCCACCGGCTTCGCGGCCCTCGAGGGCGGCATCTCCGAGCCGGGGCCACTACGCCTGGTCGTCGCCATGGTCGTGGCCGGCGCCGTGCTCATCCTGGGCGGCGCGGCGTACGGGCCGCTGGCCAGGCGGCGCGCTCCCGGCCGCGGCCGGGCACGTACGGGTCGGCGGACGGAGGCGGCCGGTGTCCGCTGAGCCCGCCGGGGGTCTCCGTCCGGGGACGCGGCTGCGCAGGGTCGCCCGGGTCGTGCTGCTCGACCCGCAGGACCGGATCCTGCTGATGTACGGGCACGAGCCGGAGAACCCCGTGGACACCTGGTGGTTCACGCCGGGCGGCGGCCTGGAGGGCGACGAGACCCGCGAGCAGGCCGCGCTGCGCGAGCTGACTGAGGAGACCGGGATCACGGATGTCGAGCTCGGGCCGGTCCTTTGGCGGCGGATCTGCTCGTTCCCGTTCGCCGGGCAGCGCTGGGACCAGGACGAGTGGTACTACCTGGCCCGTTCGGCGACTGTGGCGCCCACCACACGGCCGGCCACCGCAATGCCGGGCCTCACCGAGCTCGAGCAGCGCAGTGTGTCGGGAATGCGGTGGTGGACGTGGCGGGAACTCTCGACCACACATGAGACGGTGTATCCGACCAGGCTCGCCGGGCTGCTCCGCAAGCTGCTCGACGAGGGTCCTCCGGACAGCCCTCTGGTCCTTGACACGGAAATCGTCTAGGGACACGCAGAGCTGGCGCACAATAGGGGGACGCACGGCTGAAGGGGAACATGCCATGAGCGCCGAGGACCTCGAGAAGTACGAGACCGAGATGGAGCTGAAGCTCTACCGGGAGTACCGCGACGTCGTCGGTCTGTTCAAATACGTGATTGAGACTGAGCGGCGCTTCTACCTCACCAACGACTACGAGATGCAGGTCCACTCGGTACAGGGGGAGGTCTTCTTCGAGGTGTCCATGGCCGACGCCTGGGTGTGGGACATGTACCGGCCGGCCCGCTTCGTGAAGCAGGTGCGCGTGCTGACGTTCAAGGACGTGAATATCGAGGAGCTCAACAAGAGCGACCTCGAGCTGCCCAGCGGCTGACGGCCCTGGTCCCCGACCACGGGCCGCCGCCCGGTCACCACCCGTGAGGCAAAATCCCTCGTACGGGTGAGCAAGTTATCCACATCCGAGTGGTCATCCACCAAGATCCACATTTGCGGCGAGTCCGCACCACCCTCGAAGGCGGAGGTGGTGCGAGATGAACGCACGTGGAGCACTTGGAAAGTACGGCGAAAATCTGGCGGTCCGGCGCCTGACCGAGTCCGGCATGAACGTCCTGGCCCGCAACTGGCGAGCAGGCCGGGCCGGGGAGATCGACATCGTCGCCCTGGACCGCGACGCCCTCGTCATCTGCGAGGTCAAGACCCGACGCGTACGCCGCACACCGGCGCCCGGACGCGAAGGGCCGGTAGCAGGGCCGGTAGGGCCGTACGGCAGCGGGGGGACGCCCGCGGATCGCTGGGAGGCGGGGCGCGGCGTCGGTACGGCTGCTGGTGCCACTGCCCCGGCAGGTGACGGGGCCCTGGCCGGTGATGCCGGTGATGCCGGAGTGGCGGCTCCAGGCATCGGCGCCCCGGCCGTGGAACCAGTCAACGCACGACACCACAGCAGCGGCGCCGCCTACGTCTTCCAGCACCCCACGGCTGGGCTCACGGCCGACCAGCTGGACCGCCTGCGTGGCCTCGCCGAATGCTGGCTGCACCGGCACGGCGGACCACCCGCGGGCGGCGTCCGTATCGACCTCATCGGCGTCACCCTGCCCTCGCGCGGCGCTCCCGTCATCGAGCACGTACGGGGGGTGGCCTGATGGTCTTCGCCCGCACCTGTTCGGTCGCCCTGGTCGGCGTGGAAGGCGTCGTGGTCGAGGTTCAGGCCGACCTTGAACCCGGCGTGGCGGCCTTCACTCTCGTCGGCCTCCCCGACAAGAGCCTCACCGAGAGCCGCGATCGGGTCCGCGCAGCCGTCGTCAACTCGGGCGCTGAGTGGCCACAGAAGAAGCTCACCGTCGGGCTCAGCCCTGCCTCGGTCCCGAAGGCGGGCAGCGGCTACGACCTGGCTGTGGCCTGCGCCGTCCTCGGCGCCGCGGAACGCATCGACCCCAAGGTCCTCGCCGACATCGTGATGATCGGCGAGCTGGGCCTCGACGGCCGCGTTCTACCCGTCCGCGGAGTCCTGCCCGCCGTCCTCGCCGCCGCCGATGCCGGATACGAACAGGTCGTCGTCCCCGAACGCGCGGCCCCCGAGGCATCCCTCGTGCCGGGCATCTCCGTCCTCGGCGTACGCAGTCTGCGTCAGCTCATCGCCGTCCTCACCGACGACGCCGTACCCGAAGAAGAACCGGACGACGACTCACGCCCCGACCCAGGCCCCGCCGGACTGCTGCTCCCCGGAGCCGGCTTCGGCGGCGCCCTCACCAGCCGCACCGGCACACAGGGAGACTCCGGGCGGCATGACCTCGCCGACGTCGTCGGACAACACTCCGCGCGCACCGCCCTCCAAGTGGCGGCCGCCGGTGGCCACCACCTGCTTCTCCAGGGCCCGCCCGGAGCGGGAAAGACCATGCTCGCCGAACGCCTGCCGTCGATCATGCCGCCACTCACCCGGCAGCAGTCCCTTGAAGTGACCGCGGTGCACTCCGTCGCCGGCACCCTGCCACCCGGAAGACCCCTGGTGGAGGCCCCGCCCTACTGCGCCCCGCACCACTCCGCGACCATGCAGTCCCTCGTCGGCGGCGGCCCCGGGCTGCCCCGCCCGGGCGCGGTGTCCCTCGCGCATCGTGGCGTTCTGTTTCTCGACGAGGCACCAGAGTTCAGTGCCAAGGCCCTCGACGCACTGCGGCAGCCTCTCGAATCCGGTCATGTCGTTGTCGCCCGCGCGGCCGGCGTCGTCCAGCTGCCCGCCCGCTTCCAGCTGGTCCTCGCGGCCAACCCCTGCCCCTGCGGCCGATGCAGCACCCTCGGTGAGACCAGCGGCTGCCTGCCCAGCACCATTCGCCACTACCAGGCACGCCTCTCCGGCCCGCTACTCGACCGCGTCGACCTCAGAGTCGAAGTGGAACCCGTCACCCGACGCGACCTCACAGACACAACCGGGGGCGGCGAGACCACCCGAGAAGTCGCCGACCGCGTATGCGAAGCCAGGGACCGCGCCGCCCACCGCTTCGCAGACACCCCCTGGATCACCAACAGCGAAGTGCCCGGACACGAACTGCGCACCCGCTGGCCCACTGCCCCGGGCGCGCTCGCCGAGGCCGAACACGACCTCGAACGCGGCCTGCTCACCGCCCGCGGCCTCGACCGGGTACTTCGGGTCGCCTGGACCGTGGCCGACCTGGCCGGACACCCCTGCCCGAACGCCGACGACGTGGAACTGGCACTCCAACTGCGCACCGGCATCCCCCGAGGCGCCCCGATGGTGATCGGCGCATGACTCAACCGCACACGCACAGCTCTGAGCACGGGGGAGCGCCCCGTGGAACACCGGAAAGAGCCGCGGAGGGAGTGTCCCGCGACGCCTGGGAAGGAGAACGCCTGGCCCGCGTGGCACTCACACGGGTCCTCGAACCCGGAGACGAGACCGGTGGACGGTGGCTGCGCAGCTACGGCGCCACAGAGCTTCTGCACCGGCTCACCGCGGACGACCGACCCTTGCCCGGCGTGACCCCCCGACGTCTCGCCGGGCTCCGCGCCCGCGCCGCCCACGCCCGGCCCGCCGACGACCTGGAGACCGCACGGGCCGCCGGGGCCCGATTCATCTGCCCGGGCGACGTCGAGTGGCCGGCCCAGCTCGACGACCTCGGTGACTCCCGGCCCGTGGGGCTCTGGCTGCGCGGCAGCCCCGACCTGCGGATGTGGGCCCTGCGATCGGTCGCCGTAGTCGGCTCCCGGGCCTGCACCGACTACGGCGCCCACATGGCGACCGACCTCGCTGCCGGGCTCGCCGAACGCGGCTGGGCCGTAGTGTCGGGCGGCGCGTACGGCATCGACGGCGCCGCCCACCGCGGAGCCCTGGGCGCCCACGGAGCCACCGTCGCCGTACTCGCCAGCGGAGTCGACATCCCCTACCCGCGCGGACATGCCCGCCTCCTCGACAGAATCGCCGGTCAAGGACTGCTCCTCGGTGAACTGCCGCCCGGCGACCACCCCACCGCGTACCGCTTCATCCAGCGCAACCGCGTCATCGCGGCCCTCACCCGCGGCACCGCGGTCGTCGAGGCAGCACACCGCAGCGGAGCCCTGGTCACCGCCCGGTACGCACGGCGACTCGGCCGGTTCACCATGGGGGTTCCGGGCCCCGCCACCAGCGCCCGCTCCGCGGGTGTCCACCAACTCCTGCGCGGCGAGGCCATTCTGGTCACCGACGCCGCGGAAGTCGTCGAACTGGTCGGCGACATGGGAGAACTCGCACCCGAGCGGCGCGGCCCCGTCCTCCCCAGAGATCTCCTCAGCCCACCTGCCGCGCGCGTGCTCGCCGCTCTGCCCGCCCGCGGACCGGCCCCGGTCGCCGCGATCGCTAGGGGCGCGGCGACCACACCGGACGACACCGTCGGCAAGCTGTACGAACTCCAGTCACTCGGATTCGTCGAACGACATGGCGACGGCTGGCAGTTGACACGCCAGGCGATCGCGCCGGACTTGCCCGGCCCGCAGGAGCACCATGAGACAACGTTGCGCTATCCGGAGGATCCCCGGTGACCTTGGCAGATTCTCTGATCAGGCATCGCTTCCGAGGTCTCGAGACGCCGGAAAAGAGAGCAATGACCGAGCAACTGAACGTATCTGCCCACACGCGATCTCACGCCCTTCGCGCACTGCGACTCTCCAGTCACGCTACGCTCACAAGACTTCCGGCTCCGACAACGCGACATCAATCCCAGTTCACTGCAGAACGGCTCAAGGCGACGCATGCCCCAGCACACCTCCGGGTCCGACCATGCGGCAGTCCCCCACGCTGCCCGTGACGGAACACGGCCGACCGCGCCCTCGTCGCTCGACGAGCTGTGGCGGGCGTACAAGGAAACCGGGGACGGGCGACTGCGCGAGCAGTTGATCCTGCACTACTCGCCGCTTGTCAAGTACGTCGCGGGACGCGTCAGCGTGGGGCTGCCGCCCAACGTGGAACAGGCCGACTTCGTCTCCTCCGGAGTCTTCGGACTCATCGACGCCATCGAGAAGTTCGACATCGATCGCGAAATCAAGTTCGAGACCTATGCGATCACCCGCATTCGCGGCGCCATGATCGACGAACTCCGGGCGCTCGACTGGATTCCACGCTCCGTACGTCAGAAGGCCCGTAACGTCGAGCGCGCTTACGCCTCCCTGGAGGCCCAGCTGCGACGTACCCCCTCGGAAAGCGAAGTCGCCGCCGAGATGGGCATCGGCCTGGAGGAACTGCATGCTGTCTTCGGCCAATTGTCGCTCGCCAATGTCGTCGCACTGGAAGAACTCCTGCACGTCGGTGGCGAAGGCGGCGACCGGCTCAGCCTCATGGACACCCTCGAGGACACCGCCGCGGAGAACCCGGTGGAGATCGCCGAGGACCGTGAGCTGCGCCGACTGCTGGCCCGGTCGATCAACACCCTGCCGGAGCGCGAGAAGACAGTAGTGACCCTCTACTACTACGAGGGGCTCACGCTCGCCGAGATCGGCAACGTCCTCGGCGTAACGGAGAGCCGAGTCAGCCAGATCCACACCAAGTCGGTCCTCCAACTGCGCGCAAAACTCGCGAGCTTCGGCCGCTGAGCGGTGCTGGCAGAACCCGCACCGCGGGGAACCGGTACTCCGTCACCATGCCCCCTGACGGCTCCGGGGCCCGACGAGTCTCAGCGCTGACCACTTCCGGCCCTGGTGGCTCCCGGCCCAACCGCTTCCTGCCTCCGACTTCGGCTCGCCGGGCGCACTGCCCGGGCGGTACCAGGCCGTCGATCCGACTCCCGCGGCGCGTCCCGGCTCCGTACAGTGGAGGCGTGCCAAGGATTCGAGCGGCCTCCGTGGCCGAGCACCGGTCGATGCAGCGCGACGCCCTGCTGGACGCCGCGCGTTCCCTGCTGTCCGAGGGCGGTACGGAGGCGCTGACCTTCCCCGCACTCGCCGAGCGCACAGGCCTTGCCAGGTCTTCCGTCTACGAGTACTTCCGCTCCCGCGCCGCCGTCGTCGAAGAGCTCTGCGCGGTCGACTTCCCGGTCTGGGCGGCCGAGGTCGAGTCGGCCATGCGCCAGGCGGACACCCCGGAGAGCAAGATCGAGGCGTACGTGCGGTCGCAACTCGCCCTGGTCGGGGACCGGCGGCACCGCGCGGTGGTCGCCATCTCCTCGAGCGAGCTCGACGCAGGTGCCCGCGAGAAGATCCGCGCCGCGCACGGCGGCCTCGTCGCGATGACAGTCGAAGCCCTCGAGGCCCTGGGGCATGAACAGCCGAAGATGGCGGCGATGCTGCTGCAGGGCGTCGTGGACGCGGCGGTACGCCGGATCGAGCTCGGCGCCGCGGAGGACCCGGCGGCGATCACGGACGCTGCGGTGGGGATGGCGCTGCGGGGCGTCACGGGCTGACGTTTTCCACCTCCCGGGGCCCCTCCCCCCTCCCTCCCCGCCCCGTACCCCTACCCCTCCGCCACCTCTGTCCCTCCGCCACCCTCTATCTCTCCGCCACCTCCACCCCGAACACCGGCAGCAGCCGCGACGGCCCCCTCCGTAGCCGTTCCGGGGGCAGCAGCGTGAGCGGGTTCAGGTAGCGGTCGCCGCGCCGCAGCCCCCAGTGCAGGCACGAGTCCTCGCAGTGCCACTGGCCTGATTCCAGGCGGGCGACCGGGGCGCCCGCCCGAACCTCGTCCCCGTCGGCCACCAAGGGGCGCACCGGTTCGAGTGTGGTGCGCAGAGGTGGCTCTCCGGTTCCCGTGAGGTCGATGGCGAGTACGCCTCTGCCCGCGACGCGTCCCGCGAACGAGATGCGTCCGGCAGCGGGTGCCCGCACCACGGCCCCCGGGGGCGCGGCGAGGTCGACGCCCCGGTGGCCGGGGCCGTACGGCGAGTCCGGCGGGTCCCAGCCACGGACCACGGGAGGTCTGTCGCCGACCGGCCAGGTGCGGCCGGAATCCGGCGCCGATGCCCCCGAGCCACCGGGGCCATCCCCATCCAAGCGGCCCGAAGGCCCCGAACGGGCCGAAACCGCAGACAAGCCTGAAGCCGAAGCCGAGACCAAACCCGAAGCCGAAGCCGAGCTCGAGCCCGAACCCGAAGACGAAACCGACCCCGAAGGCTCCCCCGAAGCAGCCCCCGAAACCACCCCCACTCCCACCCCCACTCCCACTCCCACTCCCACCCCCGCACCCCCCACCACCAACATCACCACCGCACGACGTGCCGCCGCCCGAACCAACAACCCCCGCCCCACATCACCCCCAGCAAGCAAGCCCCGACCCCCAGCAAGCAAGCCCCGACCCCCAGCAGGTAACCCCCGACCCCCAGCAGGTAACGCCCGACCCCTCGCAAGTAAGCCCCGACCCCTCATGACCCCAGAAACCCGCCGCCTCATCACCCCAGAAACCCGCCGCCTCATCACCCCAGAAACCCGCCGCCTCATCACCCCAGAAACCCGCCCCTTCATGACCGCAGAAAGAACTAGATCGCGCATGGCAGAAGCATGCCGAGCGCGACCCGGCCAGGATGATCATGGTCCGAATCTGTGGAGTACTGGCTGGTTGTGGATAGCGGCGTCACCCGGTGCCTCGTGGGTCCCGTACACTTCTGGTGGCGATCCGGGTCACCGGGTCGACTTCGCACGCCCCGACATGGGCACCCCGAGACCGGGTCTTCCGGGCCTTCAAGTCTTCGGGTTTCCGTGTCAGCGCCCCTCGGTCCCGTACGCAGACTGCACGCAGATTGCGCACGTGGCAGGCGCGCGCCGGGCGTCAGGACATAACCGAGAAAACACCAAGGAGTACGGCCATGGCCGTCGTCACGATGCGGGAGCTGCTGGAAAGCGGCGTCCACTTCGGTCACCAGACCCGCCGTTGGAACCCGAAGATGAAGCGGTTCATCTTCACCGAGCGCAACGGCATCTACATCATCGACCTGCTCCAGTCGCTGTCGTACATCGACCGCGCCTACGAGTTCGTCAAGGAGACCGTCGCCCACGGCGGCACGGTCATGTTCGTCGGCACGAAGAAGCAGGCGCAGGAGGCCATCGCCGAGCAGGCCACCCGCGTCGGCATGCCTTACGTCAACCAGCGCTGGCTGGGCGGCATGCTCACCAACTTCTCGACCGTCTACAAGCGTCTGCAGCGCCTCAAGGAGCTCGAGCAGATCGACTTCGAGGACGTCGCCGCGTCGGGTCTCACCAAGAAGGAGCTTCTCGTGCTCTCGCGCGAGAAGGCCAAGCTGGAGAAGACCCTCGGTGGTATCCGCGAGATGCAGAAGGTGCCCAGCGCCGTCTGGATCGTGGACACCAAGAAGGAGCACATTGCTGTCGGTGAGGCCCGGAAGCTCAACATTCCGGTCGTCGCCATCCTCGACACCAACTGTGACCCCGACGAGGTCGACTACAAGATCCCGGGCAACGACGACGCGATCCGCTCCGTCACCCTGCTCACCCGCGTGATCGCCGACGCCGTCGCCGAGGGCCTGATCGCCCGCTCCGGTGGTGCCGGTGAGGGCAAGGGCGAGAAGGCCGCCGGTGAGCCGCTGGCCGAGTGGGAGCGCGACCTGCTCGAGGGCGAGAAGAAGGCCGAGGCCGAGAAGGCCGACGCCGAGAAGCCCGCCGAGGCGGAGAAGGCTGCCGAGGCTCCGGCCGCGGACGCTCCGGCCGCGGACGCCGCCGAGCAGGCCTGACCTCACCGAGCGGGCCCGGCCCGACACGTGCCGGGTTGCACTACGTTCGGTCGTTGACGGCGGGGGCCCTGCGCCCCCGCCGTTCACCCGTAGATCTCCGGTCGCCTCGGCGGCCGTCACAGACTTCGAGAAAGATTCTTTGAATCATGGCGAACTACACCGCCGCCGACGTCAAGAAGCTCCGCGAGCTCACCGGCGCCGGCATGATGGACTGCAAGAAGGCGCTTGACGAGGCCGAGGGCAACGTCGAGAAGGCCGTCGAGGCGCTCCGCATCAAGGGCCAGAAGGGCGTCGCCAAGCGCGAGGGCCGCTCTGCCGAGAACGGTGCCGTGGTCTCCCTGATCGCCGACGACAACTCCACCGGCGTGGTCGTCGAGCTGAAGTGCGAGACGGACTTCGTCGCCAAGGGTGAGAAGTTCCAGGCTGTCGCCAACGCGCTGGCCGAGCACATCGCCAAGACCAACCCGGCCGACGTGGAGGCGCTGCTCGCCTCCGAGATCGAGCCCGGCAAGACCGTCCAGGCGTACGTCGACGAGGCCAACGCCAACCTCGGCGAGAAGATCGTCCTGGACCGCTTCGCGCAGTTCACGGGCGGCTACGTCACCGCGTACATGCACCGCACCATGCCCGACCTGCCGCCGCAGATCGGTGTGCTCGTCGAGCTCGACAAGGCCGACGCCGAGGTCGCCAAGGGCATCGCGCAGCACATCGCCGCCTTCGCGCCGAAGTACCTCTCCCGCGAGGACGTCCCGGCCGAGGTCGTCGAGGCCGAGCGTCGCGTCGCCGAGGAGACCACCCGCGCCGAGGGCAAGCCCGAGGCCGCGCTGCCGAAGATCGTCGAGGGTCGCGTCAACGGGTTCTTCAAGGAGGCCACCCTCCTGGGGCAGCCGTACGCCCTTGACCAGAAGAAGTCCGTCGAGAAGGTCCTGGCCGAGGCCGGTGTGGCCCTGAAGCGCTTCGCGCGCATCAAGGTCGGCATCTGAGTCCGTTCCCGAACGACTCAAGACCCCGCTAGGGTCGACAGCAGCCGTCCGGGTCAGGAATACGCCTGTAAACCTCGCAGGCGCCGGACGACCGCAGATCTGACGAGGAGGCCATTGCCGCTGAGGGACATCCGTACCCGCCGGCAATGGCCTTCTTGTATGTGTGGCACGTAAGAGAAGCGAGATCACCATGACCAAGGCCGACAACAGCGGCGACGGGAAAACCAGCGGCCGATTTCTGCTGAAGCTGTCCGGCGAGGCGTTCGCCGGAGGCGGCGGACTGGGTGTCGACCCGGACGTGGTGCACGCCATCGCCCGGGAGATCGCGGCGGTCGTCCGCGACGGCGCGCAGATCGCCGTCGTCATCGGCGGCGGCAACTTCTTCCGCGGCGCCGAACTGCAGCAGCGCGGCATGGACCGGGCCCGCTCCGACTACATGGGCATGCTCGGCACGGTCATGAACTGCCTTGCGCTGCAGGACTTCCTGGAGAAGGAAGGCATCGACTCGCGCGTCCAGACCGCCATCACCATGGGGCAGGTCGCCGAGCCGTACATTCCGCTGCGCGCCGTGCGCCACCTGGAGAAGGGCCGCGTGGTCATCTTCGGCGCCGGTATGGGCATGCCGTACTTCTCCACCGACACCACCGCCGCACAGCGCGCACTCGAGATCGACGCCTCCGTCATGCTGATGGGCAAGAACGGCGTCGACGGGGTCTACGACTCCGACCCGAAGAAGAACCCCGACGCGGTGAAGTTCGACGCGCTCGAGTACGGCGAGGTCATCACCCGGGACCTCAAGGTCGCCGACATGACGGCGATCACGCTGTGCCGCGACAACAAACTGCCGATCCTGGTCTTCGAATTGCTCGCGGAAGGCAATATCGCCCGCGCGGTCAAGGGTGAGAAGATCGGGACGCTCGTGAGCGACCAGGGCACCCGGGCCTAGGCTCTGCCGGAACCAGAACCCAGGACCAAGCCCGAACTCCCCAGGAGTTCCGGGGGCGTTACTGGCCCGGAACCCGGGGCCCTGGGAGCCTTCCCGGGGGATGGACAAAGCCCTGCCGGTCGGACACCGTCAGGAAGAAGACGCACCGTGCAGGCACAAGACGCGACGCAGCCGGCCGCCCCGTGCACGCCGGGCCCACTCAAGACACGCAGGAGCAAGTGGTGATCGAAGAGACCCTCCTCGAGGCCGAGGAGAAGATGGAGAAGGCCGTCGTGGTCGCCAAGGAGGACTTCGCCGCGATCCGCACCGGGCGTGCGCACCCGGCGATGTTCAACAAGATCGTGGCTGACTACTACGGCGCGGCGACCCCGATCAACCAGCTGGCGTCCTTCTCGGTGCCCGAGCCGCGGATGGCCGTCGTCACGCCGTTCGACAAGAGCGCGCTGCGCAACATCGAGCAGGCGATCCGTGATTCGGACCTCGGCGTCAACCCGAGCAACGACGGCAACATCATCCGAGTGGTGTTCCCGGAGCTGACCGAAGAGCGGCGCCGCGAGTTCATCAAGGTCGCCAAGAGCAAGGCCGAGGACGCCAAGGTGTCGATCCGCTCCGTGCGCCGCAAGGCCAAGGACACCATCGACAAGGCGATCAAGGACGGCGAGATCGGCGAGGACGAGGGCAGGCGCGGAGAGAAGGAGCTCGACGACACCACCGCGAAGTACGTCGCGCAGGTGGACGAGCTGCTCAAGCACAAGGAATCCGAGCTGCTCGAGGTCTGATGAACGACTCTTCCTGGGGCGCTCCGCCGCAGACCGGCTCCTGGGGACCGCTGGAGACGGACTCTGCCCAGGGGCGAGTCTCGGCGGGTTCTGCCTACGATGAGGCCGACGCGCAGCAGACTCGGCCCGTGCCCATCGTGCCCGAGGTGCCTGACGCAGGTGGAGACTCAGACCGCGAGGAACGCGAGGCGGGGGCCGCTCGGCTGAGCGGCCCCTTGTTCCGCGACGAACTGCCGCAGGAGCACATGCCCAGGACGCCCTCGGGGACGCCGCAGCCCGCGCAGCCCCCGAAGAAGAAGCGCGCGGGACGGGACCTGCGCGCCGCCATAGGGGTCGGTGTCGCGCTCGGCGCGGTGATCATCGCGTCCCTGTTCATCGTCAAGGCGGTCTTCGTCGGCGTCATAGCGGTCGCCGTCGTCGTCGGTCTGTGGGAGCTCACCTCCCGGCTTCAGGAGTGCAAGGGCATCCGGGCGCCGCTGGTGCCGCTCGCCGTCGGTGGCGCCGCCATGGTCGTCGCCGGGTATGTGCGCGGCGCCGAGGGTGCCTGGGTGACGATGGCGCTGACCGCGCTGGCCGTCCTGGTGTGGCGGATGACCGAGCCGCCCGCGGACTACCTCAAGGACGTCACGGCCGGGGTGTTCGCGGCGTTCTATGTGCCGTTCCTGGCGACGTTCGTGGCGATGATGCTGACCGCCGACGACGGCGCGTGGCGGGTCCTTACCTTCCTGCTGCTCACCGTCGTCAGTGATACGGGCGCGTATGCGGTCGGCTGGCGCTTCGGGAAGCGGAAGCTGGCGCCGCGCATCAGCCCCGGGAAGACCCGTGAGGGCCTGGCCGGTGCGGTGTCCTTCGCGATGGCCGCCGGGGCGCTGTGCATGGAGTTCCTCATCGACGGCGGCACCTGGTGGCAGGGGCTGCTGCTCGGCCTCGCGGTCGCGGCCAGCGCGACCCTCGGCGACCTCGGCGAGTCCATGATCAAACGGGACCTCGGCATCAAGGACATGGGGACCCTGCTCCCCGGCCACGGCGGCATCATGGACCGGCTCGACTCGCTGCTGCCGACGGCCCCAGTGGTCTGGCTCTTGCTGGTCCTTTTCGTAGGGGGCGGCTGAGATAACCGTCACCATCAATTGAGTAACCACAACGGCGAGCAACCAGGTCCGCGAGAGCGGCGGCGGTTCAGCCGCAAAAAGGGGCGTGCGGGCTCGTTGTCCACAGGGCGGCGGGCCCGCATACGTATCTCTGCGACACTGGTACGACCATGTCTAAGCCCAAGCCCGGAGAACTCACCTTCGTCGCGCCCCGCGGAGCCAAGAAGCCGCCGCGGCACCTTGCCGACCTCACGCCCGCCGAGCGCAAGGAGGCGGTGGCCGCGGTCGGCGAGAAGCCGTTCCGCGCCAAGCAGCTCTCGCAGCACTACTTCGCGCGGTACGCGCACGACCCCGCCGAGTGGACCGACATCCCCGCCGGTTCGCGCGGCAAGCTCCAGGAAGCGCTGCTTCCCGAGCTGATGTCGGTCGTGCGGCACATTTCCTGCGACGACGACACCACCCGTAAGACCCTGTGGAAGCTGCACGACGGCACGCTCGTCGAGTCCGTCCTCATGCGGTACCCGGACCGCGTCACCATGTGCATCTCCTCGCAGGCCGGCTGCGGCATGAACTGCCCGTTCTGCGCCACCGGACAGGCCGGGCTCGACCGGAACCTGTCGACCGCGGAGATCGTGCACCAGATCGTCGACGGCATGCGGGCGCTGCGCGACGGCGAGGTACCGGGCGGGCCCGCGCGGCTCTCCAACATCGTGTTCATGGGCATGGGCGAACCGCTCGCCAACTACAACCGCGTGGTGGGGGCGATACGGCGGCTCACCGACCCCGAGCCGGACGGGCTCGGGCTCTCGCAGCGCGGCATCACCGTCTCCACGGTCGGGCTCGTGCCCGCGATGCTGCGCCTCGCCGACGAGGGCTTCAAGTGCCGTCTCGCGGTCTCGCTGCACGCCCCCGACGACGAGCTGCGCGACACCCTCGTACCCGTCAATACGCGGTGGAAGGTGCGGGAAGTTCTCGACGCGGCCTGGGAGTACGCGGAGAAGTCCGGGCGGCGCATCTCCATCGAGTACGCCCTCATCCGGGACATCAACGACCAGGCGTGGCGCGGCGATCTGCTCGGGCGGCTCCTCAGGAACAAGCGGGTGCACGTCAACCTGATCCCGCTCAACCCGACGCCTGGCTCGAAGTGGACCGCATCGAGGCCCGAGGACGAGAAGGCGTTCGTCGAGGCCATCGCCGCCCACGGCGTGCCCGTCACCATCCGCGACACCCGCGGCCAGGAGATCGACGGGGCCTGCGGGCAGCTCGCCGCCTCCGAGCGGTAGCCTTCCCGGCCGGGCCCCCGCGGTGAAGGGGGCCCGTCGCCGGTGCAGTACTGTGCATTCGTACAAATGAATTCCGACAGGGGAGCGCCGTCAGCGGCGCTGAGAGTGCGGCAGCGGCCGCAGACCCTCGGACCTGATCCGGGTCATACCGGCGTAGGGAGTCAGCAGCAGTCATGAACACCAGCCTTCGGCGTGCCTGCGCGGCCGCGATCTGCGGCGCGCTCGGCGTCACCGTCCTCGCCGCCTGCGGCGGATCCGATGGTTCCGGCTCCTCCGCCGCGGGGGACGACAAGACCGTCACGCTCGTCACGCACGAGTCGTTCAGCGTCTCGCCCGAGGTCCTCAAGGACTTCGAGAAGAAGTCCGGATACAAGGTCAAGATCCTCGAGAGCGGCGACGCCGGTGAGGCCGTCAACAAGGCCGTGCTGACCAAGGGCAACCCGCAGGGCGACGTCTTCTTCGGCGTCGACAACACGCTCCTGTCGCGCGCGCTCGACAACGACCTGTTCACGCCGTACGAGGCCAAGGGGCTCGACCGCATCCCCGAGGACGTCCAGCTCGACCAGGACAAGCACCGGGTCACGCCCGTCGACACCGGCGAGATCTGCGTCAACTACGACAAGAAGTTCTTCGAGGACAAGAAGCTGGCGCCGCCGAAGAACTTCGACGACCTGATCAAGCCCGCATACAAGAACCTCCTCGTCACCGAGAACGCCGCCACCTCCTCGCCCGGCCTCGGCTTCCTGCTCGGCACCGCCGCCGAATACGGCGACAACGGCTGGCAGGGCTACTGGAAGAAGCTCAAGGCCAACGGCGTCAAGGTCGTCGACGGCTGGGAGCAGGCGTACAACGAGGAGTTCTCCGGCTCCGCCAGCGGCAAGAAGACCGGCGGCGACCGGCCGCTCGTCGTCTCCTACGCCTCCAGCCCGCCCGTCGAGGTCCTCTACGCCAAGCCGCAGCCCAAGGAGGCGCCCACCGGCGTCGCCACCGGCACCTGCTTCCGCCAGACCGAGTTCGCCGGGCTGCTCAACGGCGCCAAGAACGAAAAGGGCGGCAAGGCGCTCCTCGACTTCCTGATCTCCAAGAAGTTCCAGGACGACATGCCCCTGAACATGTTCGTCAACCCCGTCGCCGACGATGCCGAACTGCCCGAGATCTTCACCAAGTTCGGCGCCAAGGCCGACGACCCGCACAGCGTCGACCCGAAGAAGATCGCGGAGCACCGTGAGGACTGGGTCAAGTCGTGGCAGTCGCTCGTACTGAAGTAGAGACCGAAGCACCGCCCGAACGGCAAGAACGGGTCGCCGTACGCGATACGCGCGACGGGCGCGGGGCGCTCGTGCGGCTCGGGCTCATGCTGGGGCCCGTCGCGTTCTTCGGCGTCTTCTTCGCCTACCCGGTCTCCGCGATCGTCGGCCGTGGCCTGCGGGTCGACGGCGGCTGGGGGATCGGGCGGGTCGCGGACGTGCTCAGCGACCCGGACCAGTTGCAGGTCCTGTGGTTCACCACCTGGCAGGCGTTCGCCTCCACCGGCCTTACGCTGCTGCTCGCGCTGCCCGCCGCCTACGCGTTCGCGCGCCTGGAGTTCCCCGGCAAGCAGCTGCTCCGGGCCGTTGTGACCGTGCCGTTCGTGCTGCCCACCGTCGTCGTCGGCAGCGCCTTCCTCGCGCTGCTCGGGCGCGGTGGGCTGCTCGACGACCTGTGGGGCATACGGCTCGACACCACCGTGTGGGCGATCCTGCTCGCGCACGTCTTCTTCAACTACGCCGTCGTCGTCCGCACCGTCGGCGGCCTCTGGGCCCAGCTCGACCCGCGCCAGGAAGACGCCGCCCGCATGCTCGGCGCCTCCCGGCTCGCCGCCTGGCGCCGCGTCACCCTGCCCGCGCTCGGACCCGCCGTCGCGGCCGCCGCCCTCATGGTGTTCCTGTTCACCTTCACCTCCTTCGGCGTCGTGCAGATCCTCGGCGGACCCACGTACGCCACCCTCGAAGTGGAGATCTACCGGCAGACCGCGCAGCTGCTCGCCCTCGACACCGCAGCCGTCCTCACCATGGTCCAGTTCGGGTCCGTCGGCGCGATCCTCGCCCTGCACGCCTGGACCGTACGGCGCCGCGAGGCCACCCTCAGGCTCGTCGACGCCGCACACACCGCGCGCAGGCCGCGCGGCGCCGGGCAGTGGACGCTGCTCGGCGGGGTCCTCGCCACCGTCGTACTGCTCGTCCTCGCGCCGCTCGCCGTGCTCGTCGAACGGTCCCTGCACACCTCCGGCGGCTACGGCCTCGACTACTTCACCGCGCTGAGCTCCGCCGACGGCGGCGCCTTCCTCGTCCCGCCCATCGAGGCCATCGGCAACTCCCTTACGTACGCCGTCGCCGCCACCGCCATCGCCCTGGCCGTCGGCGGGCTCGCCGCCGCCGCGCTCACCCGGCGCGCCGGACGGCTCGTGCGCGGGTTCGACGCGCTGCTGATGCTGCCGCTCGGGGTGTCCGCCGTGACCGTCGGTTTCGGCTTCCTCATCACCCTCGACGAACCGCCGCTCGACCTGCGGACCTCCTGGATCCTGGTGCCGCTCGCGCAGGCCCTCGTCGGCGTGCCCTTCGTCGTACGCACCATGCTGCCGGTGCTGCGCGCCGTCGACGACCGGCTCCGCGAGGCCGCCGCCGTGCTCGGCGCCCCGCCCTGGCGGGTGTGGCGGGAGATCGACCTGCCGCTGGTGCGGCGGGCGCTGCTCATCGCCGCCGGGTTCGCGTTCGCCGTCTCGCTCGGCGAGTTCGGCGCCACCGTGTTCCTCGCCCGGCCCGACCACCCCACGCTGCCCGTCGCCGTCGCCACCCTCCTGGGCCGCGCCGGGGAGCTCAACTACGGGCAGGCCATGGCCCTTTCCGTGGTACTCATGCTGGTGTGCGCGGCCGCGCTGCTCGTCCTCGAGCGGCTGCGCACCGATCGGACCGGGGAGTTCTGATGCCGGACGACCGGAAGGTTCCGGTGCCGCTGCTCGCCCTCGACGGCGTCACCGTCCGCTTCGGCGGGCGCACCGCGCTCGACTCCGTCAGCCTCGATGTCGCCGAGCACGAGGTGGTGTGCGTGCTCGGGCCCAGCGGCAGCGGCAAGTCCACGCTGCTTCGAGCCGTCGCCGGACTTCAGGCCACCGACGCCGGGCGGGTCCTGCTCGACGGCGGCGACCAGGCCGGGGTGCCCGCACACCGGCGCGGCGTCGGACTGATGTTCCAGGACCACCAGCTGTTCCCGCAGCGCGACGTCGGCGGCAATGTCGCCTTCGGGCCCCGCATGCACGGCGCGAACCGGGCCGAACAGGACGTACGCGTAGCGGAGTTGCTCCACCTCGTCGGCCTTCCTGGTGCCGAACGGCGAGCCATTGGCGCGCTGTCCGGCGGTGAACAGCAGCGCGTGGCGCTCGCCCGGGCGCTCGCGCCCCGGCCCCGCCTCCTCATGCTCGACGAGCCGCTCGGCCAGCTCGACCGGTCCCTGCGCGAACGCCTCGTCGTCGAACTCAAGGAACTCTTCGGCGAGTTGGGCACCACCGTGCTCGCCGTCACCCACGACCAGGGCGAGGCGTTCGCGCTCGCCGACCGTGTCGTGGTCATGCGGGACGGCCGCATCGCCCAGGCCGGTTCCCCGCTGGAGGTGTGGCAGGCGCCCGCGGACGAGTTCGTCGCCCGCTTCCTCGGCTTCGACAACGTCGTGCCCGCCACCGTGACCGGCGAGGTCGCCGACACCCCCTGGGGCAAGCTGCCGGTGCCCGCCGGTTCCCCGCAGGGGGAGCGGGACGTGCTCGTACGGCCCGCCGGGGTGCGGCTCGCCGCTGACCAGCGGGACGGGCTCGGCTGCACCGTGACGGCCCGGACCTTCCGCGGCACCCACGTCGCCGTCCACCTCCAGCCCGGGTCCGCCGGGGAGACCGAGCTGCCCCGCCTGGAGGCGGCCTGCACGTTGCGGGAGGCGCCGGACGTGGGGGCGCGGGTCGGGGTGGTCTTCGACGCGTCCGACGTGGTGGTGCTCGGGAACCGTTGAAGAGGGCCCGCCCGTTGAAGAGGACCCGTTGAAGAGGACCCGTTGAAGAGGACCCGTTGAAGAGGACCCGTCGACGAGGGCCCGCTGAAGAGGACAGAAAATGCCGCGTCCCGGCGCGTAACGCGGCCTAGTCTGCGGACATGACTGTTCTCGATCACGATTATTTCTGCGGCCAAATCGTCGAGCAGACCCGCCTGTTGAGGCAGCACCTCGCCGGAGCCGACCTCACCGCCACCGTGCCGACCTGCCCCGACTGGACGCTGCGCGAGCTCGCCGTGCACGTGGGCGGCGCCCACCGCTGGGCCGACACCATCGTGCGCACCAAGGCCACCGAGTACGTCCCCGCGGACCAGGTGCCCGGCAGCGGCGGGCCCGACCGCGATGACCCCGCCGCCCTCGACACCTGGCTCGCCGAGGGCGCCGAACAGGTCGCCGCCACGCTCCGCGAGACCGGGCCCGACCTGGAGATATGGACCTGGGGTTGGGACCGCAGCACCGGATTCTGGTCCCGCCGCATGACCCACGAGACCCTGATCCACCGCGCCGACGCCGCCCTCACCACCGACGGCGGCGACTTCACGGCCGAGCCGCACGTCGCCGCCGACTCCCTCGACGAGTGGCTGCAGATCGTGCAGCACGTTCAGCGCATGCGGGCCACCAAGGGCGGCGAGTTCGGCAAGGGCACCGACGCGCTGCGCGCCGACGGCAAGAGCCTCCACCTCCACGCCACCGACACCGACGCCGTGCCCGGTCTCGACGCCGAGTGGACCGTCGTGCTCAGCAACGACGGCGTCACCTGGCGCCGAGGCCACGAGAAGGAATACGCCGGTGACGCTGTGCTGCGCGGCCCGCTCACCGACGTACTCCTGACCTTCTACCGGAGGCGGCCGGTGGATGAGCGCGTCGAGGTACTCGGCGACCGGCAACTCCTCGACTTCTGGCTGGAGAACGCGTCCTTCGGATGAGCCCTTGACGGTCGGATCCTGGCTGCCGGGTCCGGTTGACCGCGTTGATAGCTTGGAGGGTCTTCACCGTCTTCCTTCTTCCAGCACCACGGGGGATCCATGAGCCAGCCCTGGCAGCCAGAACCGCAGCAGCCGCAGCCGGGGGGTGGCAACCCCTACGCCCAGCCGCCCGGTTCGGCCCCCGCGCCGCCGCCCATGCCCCCGGGCCCGCCGCAGCAGGGATTCGGCGGGCAGCCCGCCGGGGCGCCGCCGTTCCCGGGGCAGCCCGGTCCCGGCCAGCCCGGCATGGGCGGCCCCGGCCAGCCGGGCATGGCTCCCGGCCAGCCGGGCATGGCTCCTGGTCAGCCCGGGATGGCGCCGGGGCAGCCGTACCCGTACCCGGGCCAGCCGGGACAGCGGTCCGCGCCGAGCGCGGGTGCCGCGGTCGGCGCGTTCTTCCTCGCGCTGCTCGCCTCCGTGGTCGTCTCGGTGATCTACAGCCTCGTGATGTTCTTCATGCGGGAGGACACGACGCTGGGCACCGCGACGACGCTCTACCTGGTGCACGCCGCCGTCAACGCCGCGATAGCCGGAGCCCTCGCCGGTCTCGTCGGCCGGCGCAGCAACGGCGCGCACATCGGCGCGGGCATCGTCGGCGTGCTCGGCGCCTTCTTCGGCTTCACCAACGGCGTGTTCTTCGTCCTGATGGACGCCCCCGGCTCCGACCCGTTCTTCCTCCTGAAGGAGGAGCCGTTCCTGCCGGCCCAGATCTGGTGGGACAGCTTCGACCAGAACCCCCTCGTCCCGCTCCTCGGCCTGCTCATCGCCGCCGCGGCCGGGTGGGGCATCGCCCGGCTCACGGGGTCGCGCCGCTGACCGAGCTCGTACGAGGGGCCCGTACCGTTCTTCGCGGTACGGGCCCCTTCGCGTTGTCGAAGATCTCCTGCACCGTGCCCGCGGCGTAGAACCAGGTGGGGATGCCCACCGAGTCGCCGCCGCCCGGCCAGCGCTCGCGCACCCCGAACGCGGCCCGCGCCCAGTCCCTGACCGACGGCGTGAACGGCGGTGCCGCGGCGAGGAGTTCGAGGGCCCCGTCCAGCATCGCGTCGTCGGACGGCGCGGCGTACGTGCCCAGGTTCGCCGCCTCCATCGCGCCCGGGCCGCCGCCCGTGGCGACCGTGAGCCCCGCGCGGGTGAGCGCACGGCCGAGCCGAGCCGAGCCGGGCCGCGCCCGCGTCCGCGTCCGCTGCGGGCACGGGGTCGTGCTACGCGAGAGCGCACTCCTATGTGCCGGAGCGCCCACTCATCCGGAACGGCACCGTCCGCCAGGGGCTCTCCGGGTCCGCGAGCAGCGCCCGGTGGGCCTCAAGGACGTCCGTGTACCAGGTGCCGAAGGTGTCCTCGTCGAAGTGCAGACAGCGGCCGAGGACGTAGCCCGCCGAGAACTCCTCCCACGAGTCGTACGCGGCCCGCGCCCCCGCGCCCGCGCGCTCCACGGCGTCGTACAGCTCGCGCTCGGTCGCGTACCGCGCGCCCCGCCCCCAGCGGGCCATCTTCGAGGCGCGCCCCAGGTCCCAGGCCGCCACCGAACGCACCGTGCCGTCCGGCGGAAGGAGTCCGTCCGCGCGGAACCGGGCCTCGTAGCGCAGGACTTGGCCGGTCAGTCCGCGGTTCTCCTTGATGAACGCCTCCAGCTCCGGGTCCTGGCCCGGGGCCGGGCCGCCGCGCCGCCGGACCCGCTCCCGGAGCCCCGCCTCCACGTAGTCCGCCCAGCTTTCCTCGTCGACCGGTGCGCCGCCCCGCGCGCGAGTCAGGGCGTCCCGGGCCTCCAGGGCGAACTCCCAGGTCCAGGGGGTGACTTGGCGGCGAAGGAGGCGCTCCTTGATGTCCAGCCAGTCGTCCCGGCCGTGCACGCCCCACCACTCGCCGAGCCGCTTGCGCTCGTCGAGCAGGCCGGTGCCGTGCCAGTGCAGCGTGTTCCACGGGACGCCGTTGCCGTAGCAGAGGTGGGCGCCGCAGGCCAGGCCGTGCAGGAGCGGGCCCGGCTCCGGGACGCCGGGTCCGGTGCGCACGGTCAGGACGCGGTCGGACAGTTCGTCCGGGTCGAACAGGTCGTTGTGCAGGTCCACCCAGACGCCCCGCTCCTCGTCGTCGACGGCGAGGAACTCCTGGCACGGCGTCTGCGGATTGACGAGCAGTACGTCGGCGTCGTCGGGCACGATCGAGGCGAGCCGCCCGAGCGTGGCGTACTCGTAGACCAGGCCCGGGTGCGGCCGTGGCAGAACGCCCTCCGTGTAGACGGGCGCCCACACCCGGCCCTCCTTGTCGTGCGTGAACATCGGGAGGTGGCCGCGGTCGGTGTCCGCGTCCGTCACCTGGTCGAGGCGGGCCGGGTAGTACACCCCCTCGACGGCCAGGGTGCGCAGGTAGTTGTAACTGTCCTCGGCCCGGCTCAGCTTGAGCAGATGCTGCTCGAGGTCGGTGGGCGCCTGCCAGCGCTCGTCGTCCTCGGGAGCGGGGAAGAGCGGAAAGATCTCGTCGTGATCCTCATTCTGCACGTCCGCGTACTGCCGCAGCGCGCCGTTCTCCTCTTCCCCGTCCCGCAGTTCCCCGTCCCGCGCTTCTTCGCCCTGAGCGTGCTCCTGCGCTGCTCCGTCCGCGGCGTGCATGGTGTGCGCGTCCCCCTCCCGTGACGATCTACGGCAGGCACGCTATCGGAGGACGCGGTGGTGGTCCGCCTCAGCCCTCGACCACGGCCGGGTCCATCCACATGACCTCCCAGTGGTGGCCGTCCGGGTCCAGGAAGGAACGGCCGTACATGGAGCCGTAGTCCTGCGGGTCCTTCGCCGGAGAGCCGCCCGCGGCGAGCGCGGCGTCCGCCAGTTCGTCGACCTTGGCGCGGCTCTCGGCGCTCAGACAGAGCAGCACCTCGCTGCTCTTCGCCGGGTCCGCGGCCGACTTGACGGCGAACTCGGCGAACCGCTGCTCGGTCATGATCATCGCGAAGATGGTGTCGCTGATCACGACGCAGGCGGTGTTCTCGTCGGAGAACTGGGAGTTGATGGAGTAGCCGAGCTCGCTGAAGAACTTCTTGCTGACGTCCAGGTCCTTGACGACCAGATTGACGAAGATCATCTGCTGGTAGGGGGCGGTGGCCATGGTGGTCTCCTCTGTCGGTGGGTCGCTGCGTCGGTCGCGCGCGTTCCGTTCGCGTGCGTTCCGCTCGTCTGCGTTCCGTTCGTGTGTGACAAGGGGTAGACCGTGCCGCCCGGCAGAACTCATCGCCGGGCGGGGAAATATCTTCGTACGGTTCGGGCGGAGCCCTTTTCGATACGGCTCAGGGGGTCAGCGGCAGCGCGGCGAGCCATCCGACCACCCAGGTCAGCGGCGCGCACGCGGCGAGCAGGGCCAGGACCCGCAGCCCGACCGCGCCGCGCAGCACCGTCGTTGGGGCGCCGAGCTGGAGCAGCGTCTCCGTGATGTGCGCCCGTGCCTGACGGGCCTCGATCGCGGCGGCGAGCAGGGCGAGCCCCGTGCAGGCCACCACCAGGACGGCGCCGAACACCGTGAGCGGCCCCAACTCCGGGCGTGCGCCCGCGTACAGGGCCGTGCCCGTGAGCCCGATCGCGGCCACCGCGCACACCACGCCGAGCGGCCGCCCGATCCGCCGCGCCTCCTCCTGGAGCACCCGCCCGGCGAGCAGCCGGGCCGCGCCGGGGCGCCCCGACTGAAGCAGCCGCCCGCACTGGTACGTGAGCGCGGGTCCCGCCAGGGCCAGACCGAGCGCGGTCACGGCGAGGCCGAACAGCGCGGTCCCCGGCGCGCTCACGGTCCGCCCCGGCATCGGCAGCCCCGCGCCGGTCAGCAGGGCCGTGCCTTCCGGACCTTGTACGGCGTACGTCTCCAGGGCGAGGCCCACCGCGATCAGGGCCACGGCCCAGGGGAGTCCGCCGGGCGCCGGGGTGGGGGCGGGCGGTTCGGAGGACACGAGCGACTCGGCGAGGGCGGAGGCGTCGGTCGGCTCGGGGGGCTTGGGGGACTGGGGTGACTCGGGCGGCGCGGAGGGCACGGAGGGCGCGGAGCCGTTGGGCGGCTCGGGGCTCTCCCACGGCTCGGGCGACCCCGACGACCTCGACGCCCCCGCCGATGCCGCGTCGTCGGACCCGGCCTCCGAACCGGCTGCCGCGCCCCCGGAACCGGCAGCCCCGGAGGCTCCGGCCGCCACGGCCGTCCCCTGTCCCCGAGGCCGCAGCGCCACCGCACTGGCGACCGCGACCGTAACCGGCACCACCGCAAGCAGCGTCAGCGTCCCCGCGAGGGGCAACGCCGCGCCCGCGCCGAGGAGTTCGGTGGCCGCTCCGTCGAAGGGCAGGCCGGCGAGGTCGCCGCGCAGGTGCAGGAAGACGAGGAGCGCCAGCATGGAGCCGAGGACGCCGGACAGGGCCGTGGACGCCGCGGTCAGGGCCATCATGCCGATCGGCCCGAGCCCGGCCGTCGCGAACCCGGTGCGCGGCCGCGCCGCCGGATCGGTCCGGGCCACGGCGACCGCGAGCTGCACGGTGGCGGCGAGCGGCACCACGCACCAGGCGAGCCGCACCGCCGAGTCCGGAGCGGTCTCCGGGTGCCCGGCCGCGTACCCCATGGTGCACAGAAGCAGGAAGCCGGTCCCGCCGGAGGCGGTCACGACCGCGAGACGGCGGAGCAGGACGAGCGGGTGGGCGCCGCGGATCAGGCGGAGAGCGAGCACGCCGCACCCTCCGTGTCGGCCGGGTCGCTCGGGTCGGCGGCCGTGCCGGGCAGCCGCAGCGTGGTGACGCGGCGGCCGTCGAGCATCGTGACGGTGCGGTCGGCGAGCGCGGCGACCTCGGCGTCATGGGTGGCGAGCACCACGGTGATGTGGTGCGAGCGGGCCGCGGTGGTCAGGGTGCGCAGCACATGGGCGCGGTCCGCGGCGTGCAGCGGGGCCGTGGGCTCGTCGGCGAAGAGCACGGTCGGCGTGGTGATCAACGCCCGGGCGACGGCGACGCGTTGGCGCTCGGCCTGGACGAGGGCGTGCGGCCGCTTCCGGGCGCAGTGGCGTACGTCGAGCCGCTCGAGCCACTCCTCGGCGGCCTTACGGGCGGCGCGGTTGCGGGTGCCGCGGAGCAGCAGCGGCAGCGCGGCGTTCTCCCAGGCGGTGAGCTCGGGCACGAGCCGCGGCTCGGTGTCGATCCAGCCGAACCGGTCGCGGCGCAGCCGTTCGCGGGCGAACGGGCCCATGGTGTGCACGGGCGTGGAGTTGAACCAGACCTCGCCCTCGTGTGCCAGGAGCTGTCCGGACAGGCACTGGAGCAGGGTGGTCTTGCCGCAGCCGCGGGGGCCGTGCACGGCGAGGATCTCGCGTTCGCGGACTCCGAGCGAGACGCCGGCAAGCGCGGGCGAGCCGTTGTGGGCGTAGTGCAGGGCGCGTGCCCACAGCACGTCGTTGTCCGGTGGGGCCACCATGGCGAAACACCTCGGTTCCGTGACGTTGGGCGTACGGGTTGTGCCGGGCCGTCTGGACTGCGAAGGTCCTTCCCCCGTACGGGGGAACGAGGACTGGGCCGATCGGTCACAGGAACCGTAAGGACAACCGGGGATGCCGCCGCACGGCACACGGCCCGGGTGCGCCCGTTCTCACTCGAACGGTGCACCCGGGCCGTGCCGGTGCCGTATCAACTGTCGCTGATGACAGCGTTGATCAGAGCTTGGTCCATGCCTCCGTGAGGACGGAGCGCAGGATCTGCTCGATCTCGTCGAAGGTCGACTGGTCCGCGATCAGCGGCGGCGCCAGCTGGATGACCGGGTCGCCGCGGTCGTCGGCGCGGCAGTACAGGCCGTTGTCGTAGAGGGCCTTGGAGAGGAAGCCGTACAGGACGCGCTCGGTCTCCTCGTCGTTGAAGGTCTCCTTGGTGGCCTTGTCCTTCACGAGCTCGATGCCGTAGAAGAAGCCGTTTCCGCGGACGTCGCCGACGATCGGCAGGTCGTGCAGCTTCTTCAGGGTGTTGAAGAAGTTGCCCTCGTTGTCGAGCACGTGCTGGTTGAGGCCCTCGCGCTCGAAGATGTCGAGGTTGGCGATGCCGACCGCGGCCGAGACCGGGTGGCCACCGAAGGTGTAGCCGTGCAGGAAGGTGTTGTCGCCCTTGTAGAACGGCTCGGCGATGCGGTCGGAGATGATGCAGGCGCCGATCGGGGAGTAGCCCGAGGTCATGCCCTTCGCGCAGGTGATCATGTCCGGGACGTAGCCGAACTTGTCGCAGGCGAAGATGGTGCCGAGGCGGCCGAAGGCGCAGATGACCTCGTCCGAGACGAGCAGCACGTCGTACTGGTCGCAGATCTCGCGCACCCGCTGGAAGTAGCCGGGCGGCGGCGGGAAGCAGCCACCGGCGTTCTGCACCGGCTCGAGGAAGACCGCGGCGACGGTCTCGGGGCCCTCGAAGAGGATCTGCTGCTCGATCTGGTCGGCGGCCCAGCGGCCGAAGGCCTCGGGGTCGTCGCCGTGGATCGGGGCGCGGTAGATGTTGGTGTTCGGGACCTTGTGGGCGCCGGGGACCAGCGGCTCGAAGGGGGCCTTGAGCGCGGGCAGACCGGTGATGGACAGGGCGCCCTGCGGGGTGCCGTGGTAGGCGACCGCGCGCGAGATGACCTTGTACTTGGTGTGCTGGCCCTTCAGCTTCCAGTACTGCTTGGCCAGCTTCCAGGCGGTCTCGACCGCCTCGCCGCCGCCGGTGGTGAAGAAGACCTTGTTGAGGTCGCCGGGCGCGTGGTCGGCCAGGCGCTCGGCCAGCTCGACGGCCTTCGGGTGGGCGTACGACCAGATCGGGAAGAAGGCTAGTTCCTGGGCCTGCTTGTAGGCGGTCTCGGCGAGCTCGGTCCGGCCGTGCCCGGCGTTGACGACGAACAGGCCGGCGAGGCCGTCGACGTAGCGCTTGCCCTTGTCGTCGTAGATGTAGGTGCCCTCACCGCGCACGATGGTGGGGACGGGTGCGTTCTCGTACGACGACATGCGGGTGAAGTGCATCCACAGGTGGTCGTACGCGGTCTTGGAGAGGTCGGCGTGGTTGGACACGGCTATCGGGTTCCCCACATATAGGTCTGCTTCTTGAGCTTGAGATAGACGAAGCTCTCGGTGGAGCGAACGCCCGGGAGGCTCCGGATGCGCTTGTTGATCACATCCAGGAGATGTTCGTCGTCCTCGCATACGACCTCGGCGAGGAGGTCGAACGATCCCGCGGTGACGACGACGTACTCCACCTCGGGCATGGCTGTCAGGGCATCCGCCACCGGGTCCAGATCACCCTCGACGTTGATGCCGAGCATCGCCTGCCGCCGGAAGCCCACGGTGAGTGGGTCGGTGACGGCGACGATCTGCATCACGCCTTGGTCGAGCAGCTTCTGGACGCGCTGGCGCACGGCCGCTTCGGAGAGGCCCACGGCCTTACCGATCGCGGCGTACGGACGCCTGCCGTCCTCCTGCAGCTGCTCGATGATGGCGAGGGAGACGGCGTCGACCTGAGGGTTCGAGCCGTTTCCGGTCCTGGGGGAGTCTGCGCTTCGACTGGCCACGACCTCACTGTGCACGACGAGTCGTCGGTTCCGCAAGTGGAAACCGATGAAATTCGTTGTGAGGAGACTTACGGTCCACTGATTTCGTTGTTTCCGGCGTGTGGGTATGTCGAAAGCGTGAGATCTATGGCTAGGGTGGCCCTGGGTGTCTCACTGAGCGGACACCCCGAAAACAGACCCTCAGCACCGACCCCCATGAGGAGGCCGCAGTGACCACCGAGCTGCGTCGTCTGCGCAACTACATCGACGGAGAATTCCGGGACGCCGCGGACGGGCGGACCACCGAGGTGGTCAACCCGGCGACCGGCGAGGCGTACGCCACCGCGCCGCTGTCCGGGCAGGCCGACGTCGACGCCGCCATGGCCGCGGCCGAGCGGGCCTTCCCGGCCTGGCGTGACCTCGTACCGGCCGAGCGGCAGAAGGCCCTGCTCAAGATCGCCGACGCGTTCGAGGAGCGCGCCGAGGAACTGATCGCGGCGGAGTCCGAGAACTGCGGCAAGCCGATCGGCCTGACCCGCAGCGAAGAGATCCCGATGATGCTCGACCAGATCCGGTTCTTCGCGGGCGCCGCCCGCATGCTGGAGGGCCGCTCCGCGGGCGAGTACATGGAGGGGATGACCTCGATCATCCGCCGGGAGCCGATCGGCGTCTGCGCGCAGGTCGCCCCGTGGAACTACCCGATGATGATGGCCGTTTGGAAGTTCGCCCCGGCCCTGGCCGCGGGCAACACCGTCGTCCTCAAGCCCTCGGACACCACCCCGGCCTCCACGGTCCTGATGGCCGAGATCATCGGCTCGATCGTGCCCAAGGGCGTCTTCAACGTCGTCACCGGCGACCGCGAGACCGGCCGCGCGATGGTCGAGCACCCGACCCCCGCCATGGCCTCCATCACCGGCTCCGTGCGCGCCGGTATGCAGGTCGCCGAGTCCGCGGCCAAGGACCTCAAGCGGGTCCACCTGGAGCTGGGCGGCAAGGCGCCGGTCGTCGTCTTCGAGGACGCCGACATCGCCAAGGCCGTCGAGGGCATCTCCGAGGCGGGCTACTTCAACGCCGGGCAGGACTGCACGGCCGCGACCCGCGTCCTGGTGCACGAGTCCATCCACGACGAGTTCGTGACGGCCCTCTCCAAGGCCGCCGCCGACACCAAGACCGGTATGCCGGACGACGAGGACGTGTTCTTCGGCCCGCTGAACAACCCCAACCAGCTGGCGCAGGTCGAGGGCTTCATCGACCGGCTGCCCGCGCACGCCAAGGTCGAGGCGGGCGGCCAGCGGGTCGGCGAGAAGGGCTACTTCTACGCCGCGACCGTGGTCTCGGGCCTCAAGCAGGACGACGAGATCATCCAGCAGGAGGTCTTCGGCCCGGTCATCACCGTCCAGTCCTTCACGGACGAGGAGCAGGCCGTGTCGTACGCCAACGGCGTGGAGTACGCGCTCGCTTCGTCGGTCTGGACGAAGGACCACGGCCGCGCGATGCGCCTGTCCAAGGCCCTGGACTTCGGCTGCGTGTGGATCAACACGCACATCCCGCTGGTCGCGGAGATGCCGCACGGCGGCTTCAAGAAGTCCGGCTACGGCAAGGACCTTTCGACCTACGGCTTCGACGACTACACGCGCGTGAAGCACGTCATGACGTCGCTGGGCTGAGGCCTCTCGGCCGACGTCGGTCGGCCTACGTTCTGGCGCGTCCCTGGGGCGGGCGGTGGACCAGGTGTCCATGGCCCGCCCCTGGTGCGTCAAGTGGGCCTGTGCGTATGACCGTTGCGCGATTTCGAAGACAGGACCTAGGACCCCGCCCGGAGGGTGGCGTGCAGGGCGTCCAGGCGGTTCGTCGTGATCGCGTCGACGCCGAGGGCGAGCATCCGGCGCATCGAGCGACGCGTGTCCGGGGTCCAGCAGGAGACCAGATAGCCGTCCCTGTGCGCCTTCGCCACCAGGTCCGGACCGAGCAGCCCGAAGCGGTAGTTGAGCCAGCGCGGGCGGACCGCGTCGAGCAGTGCGGCCCGTGGCGGGGCGAGGGTCGTGCGGGTGAGGGCGAGCTCCGCGTCCGGGTCGGCGGCGCGCAGCGCCACCATCGCGGCCGCGCCCGCGCAGTAGTACACGCGGTCGGCGGCGCCGCAGTCGCGCACGGTGCCGACGACCGCGCGGGCCGTCTCGGGCCCGGCGTCCGGCAGGTCGATCAGATAGCGGGTGCCGTCGGCGGCCGCCGTGAGCTGCTCGAGCGCCTCGGCGAGCGTGGGCACGCCGCCGTCGGTCAGGCCGCGGACCTCGTCGGCCGAGAGCCGGTCCAGGGCCTGTGTCGGAAGTCCCGTCGTCCGCCCGAAGGGCGGGCCCGGCGGCGTCCGGTGCGTGCGATCGCAAGGCGGAGGGTCGCCCCGATACTGGGCGTATCGGGGTGAGCCCGACAACGCAGCGAGCGTGCGTGCCGGGCGTCGCCGGGCAGGCGGGACTTCCGACACAGGCCCTGGCGGTCGGTCGTGGCCCCAGAGCCGGTCGAGGGTCGCGTCATGCAGGAGTACGGGGACGCCGTCGCGGGTCAGACGTACGTCGATCTCGACGGCGTCCGCACCCGCGGCGAACGCGGACGCCAGGGACGGCAGGGTGTTCTCGCGGACCTTGTACGGGTCGCCCCGGTGGGCCACGGCGGTGACGTTGCGTCGCATGCGCCCCATTGTCACCGGACGTGGCCCGGTGCCGGGGTCAGGCGTTGTCGGTGGGTTCCGGGCGCCAGGTCGACGCGTAGGTGTCGATCTCGGCGGTGAGTCGGGCCTTGCCCGTCGGGTCGAGGAAGGACGCCTCGACGGCGTTCTTGGCGAGGTCGGCGATGCCCTGCGGGGCGAGGCCGAGGAGGCGGGCGGCGACCGCGTACTCGGTGTTGAGGTCGGTGCCGAACATCGGCGGGTCGTCGGAGTTGACGGTGACCGGGACCCCGGCGGCGACCATCTCGCGGATCGGGTGCTGGTCGAGGTCGGCGACCGCGCGCGTGGCGATGTTGGAGGTCGGGCAGACCTCCAGCGGGATGCGGTGCTCGGCGAGGTGCGCGAGCAGCGCCGGGTCCTGCGGGGCGCTGGTGCCGTGGCCGATGCGCTCGGCGCGCAGCTCGTTCAGGGCGTCCCAGATCGTCTGCGGCCCGGTGGTCTCACCCGCGTGCGGCACGCTGTGCAGGCCCGCGGCGATGGCCCGGTCGAAGTACGGCTTGAACTGCGGCCGCTCCACGCCGACTTCGGGCCCGCCGAGCCCGAAGGAGACCAGGCCCTCGGGGCGCAGCGCGTCGTCGGTGGCGAGCTGGGCGGTCACCTCGGCGGCCTCCAGGCCCGCCTCGCCGGGGATGTCGAAGCACCAGCGCAGTACGGTGCCGAACTCGCCCTCGGCCGCCTTGCGGGCGTCCTCGATCGCGTCCATGAAGGCGCGGGCGTCGATGCCGCGGCGGACCGAGCTGAACGGCGTGACGGTCAGCTCGGCGTAGCGGATCTGCTGGCGGGCCATGTCGCGGGCCACCTCATAGGTGAGCAGCCGGACGTCCTCCGGGGTGCGGATCAGGTCCACGACGGACAGGTACACCTCGATGAAGTGCTTGAAGTCCGTGAACGAGAAGTACGAGGCGATCGCCTCCGGGTCCGTGGGGACCTTGGAGTCCGGGTGCCGGGCGGCCAGTTCGGCGACGATGCGGGGCGAGGCGGAGCCGACGTGGTGCACGTGCAGCTCGGCCTTGGGCAGGCCGGCGATGAAGTCGGCGACGTGGGCGTGCGGGGCGTCGGGCATCGGTCCTCGGTCCTCCAGGGCTCGGCGGGTGGCAACGGGTATGGGGGGACGCGCTCTCTCGTACGGAGGGCTCATCGTAGGCTTCGGGGCGGAGTGGTCCGGATCGGGGCGGTATTCCGACAGAACGCCGGGCACCACGCCAGACACGACGCACGACGGAGGGGATCGCCCATGTCCGACGAAGCACGGCGGCCGACACCGGGCGAGCCCGCGCCGCACGACCCGTGGGCACCGCCGGAGGAGCGGGGCGCGAACGGGCCCGCGGCCGCGGGGACGCCGTCCCAGGCAGCGCCGCAGCCGACGTCGCCGGAGCAGGTGTCGCTGTCGAAGCGGGACCCGTGGGCGCCGCCGGAGGAGCAGGGTGCGGCCGGGTCCGGTGCGGGCGGTCCCTCGGTGCACGACCGGACCACCGTGCCCTCGATGCCCGGGGCGGGCTCGGGCTCGGGCCCGGCCGGTCCGGGGTACGGCTACCCGGGCGCCGCCCCCGGCGAGCCGGTGCCGCCGCCCCCGGTGGCCCCGGACGGCCCGGGCCAGAACCCGTACGGCTACCCGGGCGCGGGCGCCGGGCCGGGCTACCCCGGGTACCCGGGCGGTGGGATGCAGCCCGGCTACGGCGGCGGCTATGGCGGCTGGGGCATGCCGCCCGGACCGAGCAACGGCCTGGGCGTCACCGGGCTCGTGCTCGGCATCATCTCGGCGGCGATCTTCATCATGTGGCCGATCGCGATCATCCTCGGCATCCTCGCGATCATCTTCGGCGCGATCGGCCGCGGAAAGGCCCAGCGCGGCGAGGCGACGAACCCGGGCCAGGCGCTCGCCGGGATCATCTGCGGCATCGTGGGCCTGGTACTCGGCGTCGTGCTGCTCGTGGTGGTCATCGCCACGGCGGCGAACACGGTCGACGACGGCCCGGACTTCGGGCGGCCGTCGACGGTGTCGCTGACACAGCGGTAGGCGGCACAGCCGTAGGCAGAGGGGGCTCATCCGGGGGCGGGCTGCTGCCCAGCGGGCTCCCGATCGTCGGTCAGGGCCCGCAGTTCCGCACGCGCGTCCATCAGCGCGAAGCCCAGCAGGTTGAGCCCCTGCCAGCGTGCCGGGTCCTGCGCGCGCTCGTCGTCCTGGGCCAGGCCGATGCCCCATACGCGGTCCAGAGGGCTGGCCTCGACCAGGATCCGGTCGCCCGTGCCGACGAGGAAGGCGCACAGGTCGTCGTGGGCCGCGAACTTGTGCACGCTGCCGTCGACCACGATCCCGTACCGCTCGCGCCGCCATATCGCCTCGTCGAAGCCGCGGACCAGGCGTCCGGCCTTCTTCGCGGCCGCGGGCGAAGGCGCCGCGAGGACCGCGCGCTCGGCCTCCGCGTCGCCGAAGAGGCGGGCCTTGGCCGCCATCATCCAGTGCTCCGCCGTGGCGTACCGCACGCCGTTGACGGTGAACGGCGCCTCCCACCACTGGCTGAGACAACTCGCCCCGATCCGCCCGTCCTTGCGCGGCGCATGCCCCCAGAAGTACAGGTACTTCAGCCGCTCGCCCCGCTCGGCGCGGGCGACCAGTTCGGCGATCTTGTTCTCTCCCGGGCCGTCGCTCTTCGGCGACTCCGGGACCCCCGGTTCAGTCATGCACGCCACTCTTCCAGGTGCCACTGACAATCCGTCCCCCATTTTCCGGAGCTCTTTGACACGTGGTCGACCGATTCCGTCGCGTAATCAAAAGGAAACAACGGAATCCCTTGGCTGAGTGGTTCCCCTCTGTCAGGATCAGCACTCAATTCGAGCTGGAGCTACGGAGAGCGCGATGAGCAACACCGGCAGCACCGACCACAGCCCCCTCGGCGGTGACCTTCCCGAAGGGTGCACCTTCGACGCCCGCGAGCGCTTCGCCCAGGGCGCCCAGTACATCGGCGGCCGCCTGCGGCCCGGTACCTCGGGGCGTACGCACGACGTCATCGACCCCGCGACGGGCCGCGCCCGGTACACGTACGAGCTCGCCTCCACCGCCGATGTCGACGCCGCCGTGGCCGCCGCCCGGGACGCCCTGCCCGGCTGGGCGGGCGCGACACCGGGGGAGCGGTCGGACGCCATGCACCGGTTCGCGGCCGTGCTCGGCGAGCGGGCCGAGGAGCTCGCGCAGGCCGAGTCCGCTCAGTGCGGCAAGCCGATCAAGCTGAGCCGGGAGTTCGACGTCCCCGGGTCCGTGGACAATGTCGCCTTCTTCGCCGGGGCCGCACGGCAGCTCACCGGGCAGAGCGCCGGGGAGTACTCCGGGGACCACACCTCGTACGTACGGCGTGAGCCCATCGGCGTCGTCGGGTCCATCGCGCCCTGGAACTATCCGCTCCAGATGGCCGCCTGGAAGGTGCTCCCCGCCATCGCCGCGGGTAACACCATCGTCCTGAAGCCCGCCGAACTCACCCCGTTCACCTCGCTGATGTTCGCGGAGGCCGCCACCGAGGCGGGGATTCCGGACGGGGTCTTCAACGTCGTCTCCGGGGCCGGAAAGGACGTGGGCGAGCATCTCGTCGGGCACCCGGACGTCGCCATGACCTCGTTCACCGGGTCCACCGCCGTCGGCAAGCGCGTCGCCGAGATCGCCACCGCCACCGTCAAGCGGCTCCATCTCGAGCTCGGCGGCAAGGCTCCCTTTGTCGTGTTCGACGATGCCGATCTCGAGGCCGCCGTGCACGGGGCCGTCGCCGGGGCGCTCATCAACACCGGGCAGGACTGCACCGCCGCCACCCGCGCGTATGTCCAACGGCCGCTCTACGACGCCTTCGTGGCGGGGGTCGCCGAGGTGATGCGGAGCGTCCGGCTCGGCGACCCGTTCGACCCGAGCACCGACCTCGGGCCGCTCATCTCGCACACCCACCGCGACCGCGTCGCCGGATTCGTCGACCGCGCGCGGGCGTACGCGACCGTCGTCACCGGCGGCGAGATCCCCGGCGGCGACCTGAAGGACGGCGCCTACTACGCGCCCACCCTCATCACCGGCGCCGCCCAGGACAGCGAGGTCGTGCAGTCCGAGATCTTCGGTCCCGTCCTCGTCGTGCTGCCCTTCGACAGCGACGACGAGGGCATCGCGCTCGCCAACGACACCCCCTATGGCCTCGCCGCCTCCGCCTGGAGCCGCGATGTGTTCCGGGCCCAGCGCGCCACCCGCGACATCAAGGCGGGCTGCGTCTGGGTCAACGACCACATCCCGATCCTCAGCGAAATGCCGCACGGCGGCTACAAGGCGTCCGGATACGGCAAGGACATGTCCGCGTACTCCTTCGAGGAGTACACCCAGATCAAACACGTCATGTTCGACAACACCGCGATAGCCCGCAAGGACTGGCACCGCACGATCTTCGGGGACCGCTAGCAGACAGGCCGACCGACCACCGGCCGACCCTCCGAAAGGCACACCGAGCGCATGGAGCAGTACGAGCCCGACCACCTGTCGTCCGCCCAGCTGGCCGCCATGCGGCGCAGTATGGCCAGCGGTATGAACCGAGGCCGCGGCGCCCTCACCCGGCGTTCCCTGCTGCGCGCCGGCAGCGGCGGGGCCCTCGCCATCGGCGGCCTGGGCGCGCTGAGCGCCTGCGGCATCCCGCCCGCCGCCAAGAGCCCCGGCGAGGGCTCTGGTGACGACTACTCGGACACCGAGAAGCGCCTCAGCTTCTCCAACTGGACGGCGTACATCGACGTCTCCGACGACGAGAAGTCCCGCCCCACCCTGGAGCGGTTCACCAAGCGCACCGGCATCAAGGTCAAGTACACCGAGGACATCAACGACAACACCGAGTTCTTCGGGAAGATCAAGCCGCAGCTGGCGGCGGGCCAGGACACCGGCCGCGACCTGATCTGCGTCACCGACTGGCTGGCCGCCCGCCTGATCCGGTTCGGCTGGGTGCAGAAGCTCGACCCGGCCAACCTGCCGCACGCCTACACCAACCTGGCCCCGCAGTTCCGCAACCCCGACTGGGACCCGGGCCGGGCCTACTCGTACCCGTGGACCGGCATCGCCACGGTCATCGCGTACAACAAGAAGGCCACCAAGGGGCGTGAGGTCACCTCGGTCTCGCAGCTCCTCGACGACCCCAAGCTCAAGGGGCGGGTCGGCTTCCTCTCCGAGATGCGTGACTCGATCGGCATGACGATGCTCGACATGGGCATCGACATCGCGGACTTCGACGACGACGACTTCGACAAGACCGTGGCCCGGCTGCAGAAGGCCGTCGACAAGAAGCAGATCCGCCGCTTCACCGGCAACGACTACATGGGCGACCTCGACAAGGGTGACCTCGCCGCCTGCCTCGCCTGGGCCGGGGACGTCGTCCAGATGCAGGCCGACAACCCCGACATCGAGTTCGCCATTCCGGACAGCGGCTTCCACCAGTCCTCGGACGTCCTCCTCGTCCCCAACAAGGCCCGGCACAAGGCCAACGCCGAGAAGCTCATCGACTACTACTACGAGCTGCCGAACGCCGCCGAACTCGCCGCCTGGATCAACTACATCTGCCCGGTGGCCGGCGTGAAGGAAGAGCTCGCCAAGATCGACAAGTCGATCGCCGAGGACCCGCTGATCGTCCCCGACAAGAAGATGGCCGAGAAGTCCCACGCCTTCCGCGCCCTCGGCAACAAGGAAGAGCAGAAGTACGAGGCCAAGTTCGCCCAGTTGACCGGCGCCTGAGCCCTCCCCCACCCCCCCCGGCCTCCGTCCCCTCTCCCCAGTAGGAACGATGACTGACGACACGACGCGCGGCGACGTCCGCCTCAGCGGGATCAGCAAGACCTACGGCTCCTTCACCGCCGTCCATCCGCTCGACCTGACCGTCCCCGAGGGCTCCTTCTTCGCCCTGCTCGGCGCCTCCGGCTGCGGCAAGACCACCACCCTCCGCATGATCGCCGGGCTTGAGGACCCCAGCTCCGGCACCGTGCACCTCGGCGACCAGGACGTCACCGGGCTCCCCCCGTACAAGCGCCCGGTGAACACGGTCTTCCAGTCGTACGCGCTCTTCCCGCACCTCGACATCTTCGACAACGTCGCCTTCGGCCTGCGCCGCCGCGGCATCAAGTCGGTGAAGAAGGAGGTCGGCGAGATGCTCGACCTCGTCCAACTCGGCGAGCACGCCCGCAAGAAACCGCACCAGCTCTCCGGCGGCCAGCAGCAGCGCGTCGCCGTCGCCCGCGCCCTGATCAACCACCCGCGCGTGCTCCTGCTCGACGAGCCCCTCGGCGCCCTCGACCTGAAGCTGCGCCGCCAGATGCAGCTCGAACTCAAGCGCATCCAGACCGAGGTGGGCATCACCTTCGTGCACGTCACGCACGACCAGGAGGAGGCCATGACCATGGCCGACCAGGTCGCCGTGATGAACGCCGGCCGCGTCGAGCAGCTCGGCTCCCCCACGGACCTCTACGAGAACCCGAAGACCACGTTCGTCGCCAACTTCCTCGGCACCTCCAACCTCATCCCCGTCGACATCTCCGGCACCGACGGCGACGACCTGGTCCTCAAGGCCGGGGACGGCAAGCTGGCCCTGCCCCGGGAGCGCTGCGCGGCCGACGCCGCCTCCACCGGCGACAGGGTGCTCCTCGGCATCCGCCCCGAGAAGGTCTCCCTCACACACGCCGACGACGCCGCCACGATCGGCTACGGCCGCAACCGGATCACCGGCCGGATCGCCGACACCAGCTTCATCGGCGTCTCCACGCAGTACGTCATCGACGCACCGGTGTGCGACGGCTTCGAGGTGTACGTGCAGAACGTCGAGCGCGACACCCGGCTCACCCCCGGCGCCGAGGTCGTCCTGCACTGGAACCCGGCGCACGGCTTCGGCCTCGACGCGCACCAGGCGGTGTCGGCCGGAAAGGAAAGCATCGCCGACGGCGCCGCGCCCGCCGCCGAAGAAGAGGTGACCGCATGACCACGGCCACCGAGACACCACCCGCACCGCCCGCCGCACCCGAACCGCAGACCAAGGCCCCGGCGCGGCGCCGACGCGGCCGCCTCACCCCGTACTGGCTGCTGCTGCCCGGCATCCTGTGGCTGTTCGTCTTCTTCGCGCTGCCGATGCTGTACCAGGCGTCGACCTCCCTGCAGACCGGGTCCCTGGAGGACGGGTACAAGGTCACCTGGCACTTCGCCACCTACTGGGAGGCGCTGACCAGCTACGCCCCGCAGTTCCTGAGCTCGATCCTGTACGCGGGCATCGCCACGGTCTTCTGCCTGCTGCTCGGCTATCCGCTGGCGTACCTCATCGCCTTCAAGGCGGGCCGCTGGCGCAATCTCGTCCTGGTCCTGGTGATCGCGCCGTTCTTCACCAGCTTCCTGATCCGGACGCTCGCGTGGAAGACGATCCTCGCCGACGGCGGACCGGTCGTCGACACCCTCAACGCCCTGCACATCCTGGACGTCACCAGCTGGCTCGGCATGACCGAGGGCGAGCGGGTGCTAGCCACACCGCTCGCAGTCGTCTGCGGTCTCACGTACAACTTCCTGCCGTTCATGATCCTTCCGCTCTACACCTCGCTCGAACGGATCGATCCGCGGCTGCACGAGGCGTCCGAGGACCTGTACGCGCGACCGGCCACCACCTTCCGCCGGGTCACCCTGCCGCTGTCCATGCCGGGCGTGGTCTCCGGCACGCTGCTCACCTTCATCCCGGCCAGCGGTGACTACGTCAACGCCCAACTCCTCGGCTCCACCCAGGAAAAGATGATCGGAAACGTCATCCAGTCGCAGTTCCTGAAGGTCCTCGACTATCCGACGGCGGCCGCGCTCTCCTTCATCCTCATGGCGGCGATCCTCCTCATCGTCACGTTCTACATCCGCAAGTCCGGGACGGAGGAACTGGTCTGATGGCCTTTCTGCTGTGGCTCCGGCGCCATTTCGTCGTCCTCGCGGGCGTCCTGACGCTCGCCTTTCTGATCCTGCCGAACATCGTGGTCCTCGTCTTCTCCTTCAATAACCCGAAGGGCCGCTTCAACTACGCCTGGCAGGACTTCTCCACGCACGCTTGGCAGAACCCCTGCGGCGTGCCCGACCTGTGCGGCTCGCTCGGGCTCTCGCTGCAGATCGCGTTCTGGTCCACGGTCGGCGCCACCGCGCTCGGCACGATGATCGCCTTCGCGCTCGTCCGCTACCGGTTCAAGGCGCGTGGCGCGATCAACTCGCTGATCTTCCTGCCGATGGCGATGCCCGAGGTCGTGATGGGCGCCTCCCTGCTCACGCTCTTCCTCAACATGGGCGCCGTGCTCGGCTTCTGGACGATCCTGATCGCCCACACCATGTTCTGCCTGAGCTTCGTCGTCGTCGCCGTCAAGGCCCGCGTGATGTCCATGGACCCGAGCCTGGAACAGGCCGCACAGGACCTCTACGCCGGTCCCGTGCAGACCTTCCTGCGGGTGACGCTGCCGATCGCGGCGCCCGGCATCGCGGCGGGCGCGCTGCTCGCCTTCGCGCTCTCCTTCGACGACTTCATCATCACCAACTTCAACGCCGGCTCGACCGTGACCTTCCCGATGTTCGTGTGGGGCTCGGCGCAGCGCGGCACCCCCGTGCAGATCAATGTCATCGGTACGGCGATGTTCGCCGTGGCCGTGGTCTGCGTACTCGTCGGCGTCCTGCTCGGGAACCGTCGCAAGAAACAAACCGCGTAATACCTGTAATTCCGTAAGGGAGTTGGAAGTCATGGCCCCAAGCGCCATGAGCAGTGCCGAAGTTCTACGATCCCTCGCGGGCGCCAAGCCGCTCGCGTACTGGCTGGACGACCCGGACCGACCGGCCGCCGAGCCCGCCCTCACCGGGGACGAGCAGTGCGACCTGCTGGTCGTGGGCGGCGGGTACAGCGGTCTGTGGACCGCCCTGATCTCCAAGGAGCGGGACCCGGACCGCGAGGTGATCCTGGTCGAGGGCAAGGAGGCGGGCTGGGCCGCCTCCGGCCGCAACGGCGGCTTCTGCGCCGCCTCGCTCACCCACGGCCTGGCCAACGGCCTGTCCCGCTGGCCCGACGAGATCGAGCGGTTGGAGCGCCTGGGCGCCCGCAACCTCGACGCCATCGAGGCGGCGGTCGCCCGCTACGGCATCGACTGCGACTTCGAGCGCACCGGCGAGATCGACGTCGCCACCGCCCCGCACCAGCTGGCGGAGCTCCGTGAGACGTACGACGCCATGCGCGCCCGCGGCCTGGACGGCGGCGTGGAGTTCCTGGACGCCGAGGCGGTACGGGCCGAGGTCGACTCACCGACCTTCCTCGGCGGCCTGTGGGACCGCGAGGGCGTCGCCATGCTGCACCCGGCGAAGCTGGCCTGGGGCCTGAAGCGGGCCTGCCGCGAACTCGGCGTCCGCGTCTACGAGAACACCCCGGCCACCGCGCTCACCCCGCACGGCACCGACGGGATGGCGGTGCGCACCCCGTACGGCCGGGTCCTGGCCCGCCGGGTCGCCCTCGGCACCAACGTCTTCCCGTCCCTGGTCAAGCGCGTCCGTCCGTACACGGTCCCGGTCTACGACTACGCCCTGATGACCGAGCCGCTGACCGAGGGGCAGCTGGCCGCCATCGGCTGGAAGAACCGGCAGGGCCTGGGCGACTCGGCGAACCAGTTCCACTACTTCCGGATCACCGCCGACCGGCGCATTCTGTGGGGCGGCTACGACGCGGTCTATCCGTACGGCGGGAAGGTGCGCGCCGAGTACGACCAGCGCCCGGAGACGTACGCGCGCCTCGCCGCGCACTTCTTCACCTGCTTCCCGCAGCTGGCGGGCATCCGCTTCAGCCACGCCTGGGGCGGCGCGATCGACACCTGCTCCCGCTTCTCGGCGTTCTTCGGTACGGCGCACAAGGGGCGGGTGGCGTACGCCGCGGGCTTCACGGGGCTCGGCGTCGGTGCGACCCGGTTCGGCGCGGACGTGATGCTCGACCTCCTGGCGGGGGAGCGGACCGAGCGCACCTCCCTGAAGATGGTCCGCACGAAGCCGCTGCCGTTCCCGCCGGAACCGTTCGCCGCGGTCGGCATCGGCCTCACGAAGTGGTCCCTCGCCCGCGCGGACGCCAGGGGTGGGCAACGGAACCTGTGGCTGAAGGCGATGGACAAGGCGGGCCTCGGCTTCGACAGCTGAACCTCAGCTGATCTCGCTATCAACAACTTTTCAAAACCCGCGTAATGAACGGGCGCTGAGGGCCTCTCTCTCGTGACACATATCGTGCTCACGAAAGGGAGGCCTTGCCATGACTGGCTCTGGGTCCAAGTCGGCAGTGGAGTGGCTGGTCTCGGCGGCGCCGGACCCGGACAGCTGCCGCTGGGAGTGGGAGCGCAACCCCTTCGGGGTCGCCCTGCTCCCCGCGGGCAAGCTCTGGGACGTGCTGATCCTGCCGGGCGAACTCGGCTATCCCACGCTCGACGTACTGACCCGCTGCATCGACCGACCAGGCCCGGTCCTCGTGGACTTCGGCGACGCCCGCATGGGCTTCTTCGTCCCGGCCGGAACGGCGAGCCGCTGGCTCGGTACCGGCGTACGGGGCGCGGGCGACGGCACCTGGATCGTGGTGCCCTACCCGGGGCGGTCCACCGGCGGAGTGCGCTGGCTGGTGCCGCCGGACGGCTCGGGCACGCTCAACGATCCGTCCCTGCTCGAGCTGGCCATGCACGAGGCGGCGGCCCAACTCGCGCGGGGCTGAAGGGAGTAGTCGGCCACGCAGGCCAATTCCAGCCTCTCCGGCGTTTGAGGAGCGGGGTCTGGGGCGCTGCATCCATCAGCGGCTTCGCCGCGGGCCCGGTTACGGGAAGGGGCGGGACCGGGGAAGAAGGACGAGCCGCCGCACCACGAGCGCCATGAGCACCAGCAGCCCTGCGCTCAGCAGCCAGCTCCCCACCACGTCCAGCGGCCAGTGATACCCCCGCCGCACCAGACCGAACCCCACCGCCGCCACCAACAGCACCCCGCCGATGGCCAGTTCGCGCCGGAGGTACGCGGTACGGACGTACGGCAGCAGAAGCAGCACCGCCGCGCCGTACGCGACCGCGGCCGTGGCGGCGTGCCCCGAGGGGTAGAAGCCGCCGGTGCCCATGCCGGGCGGCCCCGGCCGGTCGAGGAGGGCCTTGAGCGGGGCGACCAGGAGCGGCACGGCCGCCAGCGTGAGGGCTCCGGTGAGCGGCGCGACCCACCAGCGGGGCGCCCCCGCGCGCAGCCCGCGCCACCCGACGTACGCGAGGACCACCGCGAGCACCACCGGTGCGACCGCCATACCGCCCAGATCGGCGAGGAACTCGGCGGCGCGGTCCGGGAATCGGCTGTGCCGGACGGCCGCCCCGAGGCGCCGGTCGGCGCGCGCCACCGGGCCGTCCAGAACGGCGAGACAGCTGAGGGCGGCGAAGAGGACGGCGAAGCCGAGGCCGCAGCCGGCCAGGGCGCGGGTGCGAAGAAAAGCCGGCCGCCCCGGAACAGGGGGGGTGGTTCCGGGGCGGCCGCCAGGATCGGAGTCCCGCGCGCCCCGGGGGGTTTGGGGCGGGCGGACGTCCGATCGGTGAGGAGTTCCGGAGCCGGAAGCTCCGGGGGTGTGCGCAAGGGCACGTCCAGGAGGAGGCTGGGGAGGCCCCGACCCGGGTTCGCCCGCAGTCTCCTGCGAGCGGGGTGTTTCTCTCATCTGGGGAAAACCTACGACAGGCGGAGCGGGGCCGACAGGCGGAACGGTATCCCGTCATGGCCCTCGCACACGTTCTTCACACGCTCCGCCTGATCGTTTTGGTCGTCGCCCTCGGGGACCCGGATGGGCGCGGGTGCGGCCTCAGACAGCCGCGAAGGACTGCTCGAGGATGTCGAGGCCCTCGTTCAGCAGGTCCTCGACGATGACCAGCGGGGGCAGGAACCGCAGCACGTTCCCGTAGGTGCCGCAGGTGAGCACGAGGAGGCCCTCCGCGTGGCAGGCCTTGGCCAGGGCGGCGGTCGCCTCCGGGTTCGGCTCCTTGGTCGCCGGGTCCTTGACCAGCTCGATCGCGATCATCGCGCCGCGGCCCCGGATGTCGCCGATGATCTCGTACTTCTCCTGCATGGCCGTCAGGCGGCCCTTCATGACCTCTTCGATCCGCTTCGCCTTGGCGTTGAGGTCGAGCTCCTTCATGGTCTCGATGGCGCCGAGCGCACCCGCGCACGCCACCGGGTTACCGCCGTAGGTGCCGCCGAGGCCACCGCTGTGCGCTGCGTCCATGATCTCGGCGCGGCCGGTCACGGCGGACAGCGGCAGACCGCCCGCGATGCCCTTCGCCGTCGTGATCAGGTCCGGCACGATGCCCTCGTCCTCGCTCGCGAACCACTGGCCGGTGCGGCAGAAGCCGGACTGGATCTCGTCCGCGACGAAGACGATCCCGTTGTCCTTCGCGAACTGCGCGATCGCGGGCAGGAAGCCCTTGGCCGGCTCGATGAAGCCGCCCTCGCCGAGCACCGGCTCGATCACGATCGCGGCCACGTTCTCGGCGCCCACCTGCTTGCTGATCTGGTCGATCGCCTGGGCGGCGGCCTCCGGGCCACAGTTCTCGGCGCCGGTCGGCCAGCGGTAGCCGTACGCCACCGGCACCCGGTAGACCTCGGGCGCGAACGGGCCGAAGCCGTGCTTGTACGGCATGTTCTTGCTGGTCAGCGCCATGGTCAGGTTGGTGCGGCCGTGGTAACCGTGGTCGAACACGACGACGGCCTGGCGCTTGGTGTACGTGCGGGCGATCTTGACGGCGTTCTCGACGGCCTCGGCACCGGAGTTGAACAGCGCCGACTTCTTGGCGTGGTCGCCCGGCGTCAGCTCGGCGAGCCGCTCACAGACCTCGACGTACTCCTCGTACGGCGTGACCATGAAGCAGGTGTGCGTGAAGTCGGCCAGCTGGGCGCTCGCACGCCGCACCACGGCTTCGGCGGAGGCGCCGACGCTGGTCACGGCGATACCGGAACCGAAGTCGATCAGCCGGTTGCCGTCGATGTCCTCGATGATGCCGCCGCCCGCCCGGCTGGTGAACACCGGAAGCACGGAGCCCACACCGCCCGCGACCGCGGCGGTACGGCGGGCCTGCAGCTCCTGGGACTTCGGCCCGGGAATGGCGGTAACGACGCGGCGCTCCTGGGGGACTGCGCTCATGGGGGCTCCTAGGGCGATACGGGGGAGTTGGACGGTTCTCTTTCCGCAGGCTAGGGGCGCCACAGGGGTGTGGGCATGTTCCGTTGGGGAGAAGTCCGGACGTGTCGTTGTCCGCGGCGGATATAGCGAGACGGACAGAGCGAGGGGCCGTGATGCGGCCGCTGAGGCATATCCCGGACCCTCCGGCGTTCGCGGGGGCCGGAGCAGATCGCTGAACTCCCCGCGCGACACCACTAGATTGAGGCCCGCACGCAACGTACGGACCGGCTGGTCAGGGGGCAGGGGCCATGAACACCGACGGCACCAACGACGCACGCGGCACCGCGGACACACCCGTACCGCGCCCCGCGGCGCCGTCGGCGTCCCCCGCGGTGCCACCGCGGCCGACGCGCGCGCCCGCGCAGCCGCCCGGCCGGGACCAGCAGGACCAGCAGGCGCGGCCGCGCCCCTCGGCGCCCGTGGCCGACTGGCTCAATGAGCCCCGGCCGACCGCCGGGCCCGGAATCTGGCGGTTCGGTTACCGTCCTCCGAAGCCCGGGCGGGGCGAGGGGGAGCGGCTCGCGCCGACCACCAAGTTCGGGCTGATCGTTCCGCTGGTCGCGGGGCTGATTCTGTGGACGCTGTGGCGGCAGGGCTACATCCCCTTCCAGGGCCCCCTGCTGCGTCTGCTCACGCCGGACGACTGGTGGCAGGTCGGCTCGCTGTGGGCGAAGGGCTGGCAGGGAGAGGAGGCCGTCGTCGTCTACGACGGCTTCTTCTTCGCCGTACTCCTCTTCACGGTGGGCTGGCTCGGCAGTTGGCGCGACGTCGCCCGGCACGTCCTGAGCCGTTGGCCGCAGCCCAAGCGGGCGTGGCTCACCGGCCTGGGCGCCCTCGTCACGCTGAGCTTCGTGTTCCCGAGCGCTTTCCCCCTCGTCGGCTGGGACCCCCTGCCCGTCGTCGGCCCCGTGTTCTCCCTCGCCGCGCTGATCTCGGGCGGCTTCGACCTGTTCGAATCGGTGCTCTTCACCAACAGCCTGTACGCGGTCGTCACCCTCCTCGTCCTGTGGCCGTTCGCCCGGCTCGGCGGCTGGTGGGCGTACGCGAAGGAACGGCTCGCCGCGCGCCGCCGTACCGAGGCGCAAGGCCCCCCGGCCGTCGAGCTGCCGCGCGCCCACTGGCCCGACCTGCGGGAGGCCGGGCAGGACGAGGCGGCCGAGCTGCTGACCGCCGAGGTGGCCGGTGGCCGGATGAACGACGTGGACTGTGCCCGGGTGGACCGCGCGTGGACGGTGGCCCGGCAGGACGGGGCGCTCGCCACCTTCCGCGACACCGTCCTTCGCGAGGGCGCCGCCTCCTGGACCCACCCCTCCGGGGCCCGCGACCTGCCCCGGCGCGCGGCGCGGCACGACCTGCTGGTGGGGCAGGTACGCGTCGGACGCTGGGTGGTCGGGGAACGGGCGCCGCGCGCCTACCACGACGCGGGCGCGGCGCTCGGCCCCGACGCCCTGGCCACCTCGCTCCTCGCGGTCGGACCGTCCGGGGCGGGCAAGACCCGGAACCTGATCGAGCCCGTGACCGAGTCCCTCGCACTGCAGGCGCTCACCGGGCGGTGTGCCGTCGTGGCGGTCTCGGCCCCGGGTGCCCGGCTCGTCTCGGACGCGGCGTTCGACGTGATCGTGCGGATCGGGGACCCGACCTCCGTGCACGACCTGGACCCGTACGCGGAGGCCACGGACCCGGACGAGGCGGCCGCCATCCTCGCCGAGGGTCTGGTGGGCGACCTCGACACGGTCGGTGGCCAGGGCGCCGCCACCGCGCTCGCCCAGTTGCTCGGCCCCTATCGGGCCGTGCATGGCCGATTTCCGACCCTGCCGGTGCTGCGGGAGCTCCTCGAGGGCGAGCCTTCGGCCCTGGCCGACCTGCGGGGCGCGCTCGCGGGCGACGAGCACGCCGCGATGCGCCGCGAACTGGAGGCCCGGATCCGGCAGATGGGCGGCCCGGCCGACGCGGGTCGCGCCCTCGCCGACCGGCTCGCGCTGATCGACCGGCCGGCCTTCGCCGAGTTCTTCGGCGGGGGCGGCGGTGCGGCCCGGGCGTTCTCGCTGCGTGCCGTGGCCGACCATCCGCTCCGGGTCCGCGTCGATCTGCCCGACCAGGGCCACGAAGAGGCCGCCCGGCTGATCACGCGGCTCGTGCTAGCCCAGTTCAGTGCCGTCGTGCGCGGCGGCGGGCGGCCGCACTTCGCCTGTCTGGTCCTCGACGATGCCACTGGGGCGGTCACCACCGAGTCGGTGCGCCGGATCCAGCGGATGCGCTCGCAGAACGCGGGCGTGGTCCTCGCGCTGCGCACGGTCGGCGACATCCCGGAGGCCCTGCATGGCCCGCTGTACGGGGCGGTCGGCTGCCGGATGGCGTTCTCCGGCGTGACGACGTGGGACGGCGGCCGGTTCGCGCAGTCTTGGGGCACCCAGTGGGTGGAGACCCGGGACGTGGCCAAGCACACGGTCTTCGCCGACCAGCCGATGACCCGCGCGATCCACGCCCTGCGCAAGCTCGTCACCGGCAAGGCCGTGACGACGGACGCGGTGACCGTGCGGCAGGTCGAGCGGGAGCGGTGGTCGGCGTCCGACCTGGCGCAGGAGGTGCCCCCAGGGCACGCGGTGCTCTCGCTGACGAGTGTGCACGGGGGCAGCGCGCCGCCGTTGCTCGTGGACGTGCGGGACTGAAAACCGGCGGTGCGTGTGGTCGTCGCACTACCCGGGCGTACGCCCCAGGCACAAGTCTGAAGAAGATCACGCACGAGATCTGCACGCGACTCCACACGACTCCACACGACGTGCCTACGTTGAGGCAGAATTGGTCCAGGTCGTTCATACGCGACGGCTAAATCAAGCCACGCCGCACGGCCAGCAGACTTCACAGGACCCACTCACGACACACGACTCACGACTCACGCTCCACGCCGTAATGACGTCCCCCCAGCACACTCCACCGCACGCCGCACCCTCCCTCTGCGATCTTGAAGGCCTCATGCCGCCCACCCTCGCCTCGCTCGTCCACCACTCCGCGCTCAAGCTCGCCGTGCGCGCGGGCGAGGACCGCCTGGACACCCCCGTCCGATGGGCGCACGCCAGCGAGCTCACCGACCCCGTGCCCTATATGGAGGGCGGTGAGCTGCTCATGATCACCGCCTTGAAGCTGGACGCCGAGGACCCCGAGGCGATGCGCCGCTATGTGAAGCGGCTCGTGGGCGCGGGCGTCGCGGGGCTCGGCTTCGCGGTCGGCGTCCACTACGAGGACATCCCGGAGGCACTCGTTCAGGCGGCTTCCGAAGAGGGCCTGCCGCTCCTCGAGGTGCCGCGCCGCACCCCGTTCCTCGCCATCAGCAAGGCGGTCTCCGCGGCCATCGCCGCCGAACAGTACCGCTCGGTCACCGCGGGCTTCGCCGCCCAGCGCGAGCTGACCCGGCAGGCGCTCGGCGGCGGCCCCGAGGGCCTGCTCACCGCGCTCGCCGGGCAGGTCGACGGCTGGGCCGCGCTGTACGACGCCGCGGGTGCCGTCGTCGCCGCGGCCCCCGAGTGGGCGTCCCGCCGCGCCGCTCGGCTCACCGGCGACGTACAGCGGCTGCTCGATCGGCCCGCCCGGCGGGCCGCCAGCGGAACCGAGCAGGCCACCGACCGCGGCACCCGGCCCCCGGCGAGCGCCGTCGTCGGCGGCGCCGAGGACCGCGTCGAACTGCACTCCATCGGCACCGGACGCCGCGCCCGTACCGCCCTCGCCGTCGGCACCGCCGCCCCGCTCGGCACCGCGGAGCGGTACGCCGTGCACTCCGCGATCGCCCTGCTCACCCTCACCACGGAGCGCTCCCGCTCGCTGCACGCGGCCGAACAGCGGCTCGGCGCCGCGGTGTTGCGGATGCTGCTCGCCGGGGAACCGGACCACGCGCGCGCCGTCGCCGGGGACCTGTACGGCGGGCTGCTCGACGCCCCGTTCCGGCTCCTGATCGCCGAGTCGGCGGCGGTGATCGGGCGCGGTCTGGGAGCGACGGCCGAGACCGCGCAGACCACGGACAACGCTCACACCGCCCTCCCGTCCGAGGCCCCGGTCCACGAGGGCGAGGACCCGCCCGCCGCGCTGGCCGAGGTGGTCGAGGCCGCGGCCGCGCGCTCCGGGGAGGCCGCGCTCGTCGTGCCGTACGGCGCGGGGCGGCTCGTGCTGCTCCTCGCGGACGGCGGCGCCGCCGCGACGGCCTGCCTCGCGCACGCCGAGTCCCTGGAGGCGTCCCGGGCCAAGGGCGAGCAGCACGCCGCGTCCGAGGGCGACGAACAACTGGTCGTCGGCCTCTCCGCGCCGACCGGCCCGATCGCCGCGGCCGGCGCGTACAAGCAGGCCGAACAGGCGCTGTCCGTGGCCCGCCGCCGCGGCCGCGTCCTGGTCGAGCACGAGGAGCTGGTCACCGGCTCGGTGCTCCCGCTGCTCGCCGACGACGCGGTCCGCGCCTTCGCCGAAGGCATGCTGCGGTCGCTGCGCGAACACGACGCGACCGGCCGCGGCGACCTGGTGGCCTCGCTGCGCGCCTGGCTCTCCCGGCACGGCCAGTGGGACGCGGCCGCCGCGGAACTCGGCGTGCACCGGCACACCCTGCGCTACCGCATGCGCCGCGTGGAGGAGATCCTCGGCCGCTCCCTGGACGATCCGGACGTACGCATGGAGCTGTGGCTGGCCCTGAAGGCGACGGCGGCGGCTTCGGATTAGGACATCCCTGTCCATCCGGTCAGGGCGCCTCTGCCATTCCGGCACCTCAATCCACCCAACTGCTACGTCTCGGACAAGAGGCCACCGGCCCTCGCGCCCCTACGGTGGGGAGCAGAACCCCCAGAAACATCCACCTCCGGAAGGGCCGGGCCCATGACGACTGAAATCACCCCGTTCTGGCTCGCGGGTCGCCGGGCCACCAGCGAGACCACGCTCGACGTCACCTCGCCCTGGGACGGCCGTACGGTCGGCCGGGTAGCCGTCCCGACCGACACCCAGGTCGAGGAGGCGGTGGCCACCGCGTACGCCGCGCGCGACGAGTTCGCCGCGACCCCCGCCCACGTACGCGCAGGCGCGCTCGCCCATGTGTCGCAGCGCCTGGTCGAGCGCACCGAGGAGATCGCGCAGCTGATCTCCGCGGAGAACGGCAAGCCCATGAAGTGGGCCCGCGGCGAGGTCGGCCGTGCCGTCTCCGTCTTCCGGTTCGCCGCCGAGGAGGCCCGCCGGTTCAACGGCGGTGACGCGCAGCGCCTGGACACCGACGCGGGCGGCCAGGGCCGGCTCGCCCTGACCCGCCGCTTCCCCAAGGGCGTCGTGCTCGGCATCGCGCCGTTCAACTTCCCGCTGAACCTGTGCGCCCACAAGATCGCCCCGGCCATCGCCGTCGGCGCCCCGATCATCCTCAAGCCCGCCCCGGCCACCCCGCTCTCCGGCCTGATGATCGGCGAGCTGCTTGCCGAGACGGAGCTGCCCGAGGGCTCCTGGTCGGTGCTTCCGGTCGCCAATGTCGACATGCCCAAGCTGGTCCAGGACGAGCGCCTGCCGGTGATCTCCTTCACCGGTTCGGACAAGGTCGGTTACGCGATCATGGACTCGGTGCCGCGCAAGCACCTCACCCTGGAGCTGGGCGGCAACGGCGCCGCGGTCGTCCTCGACGACTTCGCCTCCGACGCCGACCTCGACTGGGCCGCGAACCGCATCGCGACCTTCTCCAACTACCAGGGCGGCCAGTCCTGCATCTCCGTGCAGCGCGTGATCGCCGACGCGTCGGTCTACGACAAGCTGGTGCCGCGGATCGTCGCGGCCGTCGAGAACCAGGTCAACGGCGACCCCTCGGACGCCAACACCGACGTCGGCCCGCTGGTCAGCGAGGACGCCGCCAAGCGCGTGGAGTCCTGGGTCGACGAGGCCGTCAAGGCGGGCGCGCAGCTGCTCACCGGCGGCAAGCGGGACGGCGCCGCCTACGCGCCGACGGTCCTGGCCGACGTACCCGCCGAGGCCACCCTCGCCGTCGAGGAGGTCTTCGGGCCGGTCCTCACGGTCACGAAGGTGGACGGCGAGCAGGCCGCGTTCGACGCCGTCAACGACTCCAAGTACGGCCTGCAGGCGGGCGTCTTCACGCACGACCTGAAGCGCGCCTTCCGCGCCCACCGGGCCCTGGAGGTCGGCGGCGTGATCGTCGGCGACGTCCCGTCGTACCGCGCGGACCAGATGCCGTACGGCGGCGCCAAGCAGTCCGGCGTCGGCCGTGAGGGCGTCAAGTTCGCGATGGACGACTACACGTACGAGCGGGTCATGGTCTTCACCGGACTCGAGCTGTAGCAGCAGCCGTACGTCAGCGATCGGCGGCCGGATCCCGTGGCGGGGGTTCCGGCCGCTTTCGCGTGCGCGGGGGCGCATTCGCGTACGCGAGAGGGCTTTCGCGTATGCGGGGGCGTATGGCAATCGACAATCGTTTTCATGTAGAGTGCCGACCATGGCTGTTCCGAAGCGCAAGATGTCCCGTTCCAACACCCGCCACCGTCGCGCCCAGTGGAAGGCGAGCACCCCGAACCTGGTGCCCGTCTTCATCGACGGCCGCGAGTACGCGGTCCCGCAGCACCTGGTCCGCGCCTACCAGCGCGGTCTGCTCACACCGGAGGACTGACCGGAGGCCGGCGCGGAACCGGCCGATCGAAGGGGGAGACCATGGGGAAGTACGCACCGCAACTCGGCACGGTCCAGGAGACCTTGCTCATCACGCTGTATGCGCGAGCCGCCGAGACCCTCGATCCCGAGGGCATGCTCCAGGACCCGAAGTCCGTGGAGATGACCGAGCTCATCGACTACGACTTCAGCAAGTTCGAGGGCAAGCCGAGCATGTTCGGCGTCAGCTTCCGCAGCCTCCTGTACGACCACTGGGTGCGCCGCTTCCTCGCCGAGCACCCGGACGGCACCGTCGTCGAGATCGGCTGCGGCCTGAACACCCGCTTCGAGCGCGTCGACAACGGCCGCGCGCACTGGGTCGAGTTCGACCTGCCGGACGCCGTCGAGCTGCGCCGCCGGTTCTTCACGGACGACGCCGACGGCCGCCGCACGATGCTCGGCGTCTCCGTGCTCGACCAGGAGTGGCGGACCGCGGTGGCCGCGCTGCCGGGGCCGTATCTGTTCGTCGCCGAGGCCGTGCTTCCGTTCCTGCCGGAGGGCGAAGTGCGGGTCCTCATCGGCGAGTTGACGGAGGCGTTCCCCGGAGCGCTGCTCATCACCGACACCACGGCACCGGCCATGGTCGACTCCCAGGACCAGCACGACGTACTGAGCCTGATGCAGGCGCGGATGGTCTGGAAGTGCTCCGACCCGCGGCAGGTCGAGGACTGGCACCCCGGGGTACGCCTCCAGGAAAGCGCGACGTTCGGCGATGCGCCGGCCGCCGTGGTGGACGCCCTGCCGCCCTCCCGACGGGCCAGCTACGACGTGCTGCTGCGGGAACACGGCGCGACGCTCTCGGCCTACCGCCGCAATGTCTTCCGGCTCGGCGGCGACGGAGTCTAGGCCCTGTCTTCAACTCCCGTCATTGGGCCAAACGCGACGCGCTCTCTGGTGGGGATCTCCGGAATCGGGTACCAACGATCGAGTAGCACCGGTCGGTAACTGACGGCCGTCCGGTGAGGACCCCGACGCGCGGCGAGGTGAGCCCCTCATGTCCGCTAGCTCCGCAAGCCCGCACGAACCCAAGGTCTCCGAGCGCGAGGCCCGCGAGGTTGCCGAGGCAGCCCGCGAACAGGAATGGCGCAAGCCGAGCTTCGCCAAGGAGCTGTTCCTCGGCCGCTTCCGCCTCGACCTGATCCACCCGCACCCGCTCCCCGCCGACGAGGACGCCCAGCGCGGCGAGGAGTTCCTCGCCAAGCTGCGCGACTTCTGCGAGACGAAGATCGACGCGGCGCGGATCGAGCGCGAGGCCCGGATCCCGGACGAGGTGATCAACGGCCTCAAGGACCTCGGCGCCCTCGGCATGAAGATCGAACCGAAGTACGGCGGCCTCGGCCTCACGCAGGTCTACTACAACAAGGCCCTCGCCCTGGTCGGCTCCGCCAGCCCCGCGATCGGCGCGCTGCTCTCGGCGCACCAGTCCATCGGCGTACCGCAGCCGCTGAAGCTCTTCGGCACGCAGGAGCAGAAGGACACCTTCCTGCCCCGGCTCGCCCGCTCCGACATCTCCGCGTTCCTGCTCACCGAGCCGGACGTGGGCTCCGACCCGGCGCGGCTCGCGACCACGGCGGTGCCGGAGGGCGACGACGCGTACATCGTCGACGGCGTGAAGCTCTGGACGACCAACGGCGTGGTCGCCGACCTGCTCGTGGTGATGGCCCGGGTGCCCAAGTCCGAGGGCCACAAGGGCGGCATCACCGCCTTCGTCGTGGAGGCGGCCTCCGAGGGCATCACGGTCGAGAACCGCAACGCCTTCATGGGCCTGCGCGGCCTGGAGAACGGGGTGACCCGCTTCCACCAGGTCCGGGTCCCGGCCGCGAACCGGATCGGCCCGGAGGGCGCGGGCCTGAAGATCGCGCTCACCACGCTCAACACCGGGCGGCTCTCGCTGCCCGCGGCGTGCACGGGCGCCGGAAAGTGGTGCCTGAAGATCGCCCGCGAATGGTCCGCGGAGCGCGAGCAGTGGGGCAAGCCGGTCGCGCTGCACGAGGCGGTGGGCGGCAAGATCTCCTTCATCGCGGCGACGACCTTCGCCCTGGAGGCCGTACTCGATCTGTCGTCCCAGATGGCCGACGAGAACCGCAACGACATCCGTATCGAGGCCGCGCTCGCCAAGCTGTACGGCTCCGAGATGGCCTGGCTGATGGCCGACGAACTGGTCCAGATCCGCGGCGGCCGCGGCTACGAGACCGCCGAGTCGCTCGCCGCCCGCGGCGAACGGGCCGTCCCGGCCGAGCAGATCCTCCGCGACCTGCGGATCAACCGGATCTTCGAGGGCTCCACGGAGATCATGCACCTGCTGATCGCCCGCGAGGCGGTGGATGCGCATCTGAAGGTCGCGGGCGACCTGATCGACCCGGACAAGTCCCTGGGCGACAAGGCGAAGGCGGGCGCGCGGGCGGGTGGCTTCTACGCTCGCTGGCTGCCGAAGCTGGTCGCGGGGCGCGGCCAGATCCCGCGCACGTACGGGGAGTTCCACCCGTCCGGCCACCCGGACCTGTCCTCGCACCTCCGGTACGTCGAACGCACCGCCCGCAAGCTGGCCCGCGCCACCTTCTACGCCATGTCCCGCTGGCAGGGCCGGATGGAGACGAAGCAGGGCTTCCTCGGGCGGATCGTGGACATCGGCGCCGAGCTGTTCGCGATGAGCGCGGCGTGCGTGCGGGCGGAGCTGCTGCGTACGCGGGGGGAGCACGGCAGGGAGGCGTACCAACTGGCCGACGTGTTCTGCCGCCAGGCCCGCATCCGGGTCGACGAGCTCTTCACGCGCCTGTGGACCAATACGGATGACTTGGACCGCAAGGTCGTGAAGGGGGTCCTTTCGGGTACGTACGCGTGGCTGGAGGACGGTGTGGTCGACGTCAGCGGGGACGGTCCCTGGATCGCGGAGGCGGCCCCGGGGCCGACGCAACGGGAGAACGTCCACCGCCCCATCCGCTGAAACTCAGCCCGTCCGGCGTTTGAGGACGAGCGTGTTCAGCGCGATATAGCGGGGGTCCGGGGGCCGCAGGCCCCCGAGGCCGCTGCCAGCTTTCGGGAAGGAGTGGGGAAGGGGACAAGCCCCCAACACGGGCCGCACTGTCCGATTCCACGGCGCCGCAGGCAACAATGGGTCCCATGAGCGACAGTCCAACCCCTCTCGCCGACCCGCGCCTTGTCTTCGACCCCGGTACTCCGGACGCCCCGAGGGACATCGTGGTGCTCGGCTCCACGGGCTCCATCGGCACCCAGGCCATCGACCTGGTCCTTCGCCACCCCGACCGGTTCCGGGTCACCGGCCTCTCCGCGGCGGGTGGCCGCGTCGGGCTGCTCGCCGAGCAGGCCAGGCAGCTGCGGGTGGGTACCGTCGCGGTCGCCCGTGAGGACGTCGTGCCCGCCCTGAGAGAGGCCCTGGCCGACCAGTACGCCGGTACGGGCGAGCCGCTCCCGGAGATCCTCGCCGGTCCCGACGCCGCCACCCACCTCGCCGCCCTGCCCTGCCACACCGTCCTCAACGGCATCACCGGCTCCATCGGCCTCGCCCCCACCCTCGCCGCCCTGGCGGCGGGCCGCACCCTCGCCCTCGCCAACAAGGAGTCGCTGATCGTCGGCGGCCCGCTGGTGAAGGCCGTCGCCAAGCCGGGCCAGATCATCCCGGTCGACTCCGAGCACGCCGCGCTCTTCCAGGCGCTCGCCGCGGGCACCCGGTCCGAGGTCCGCAAGCTCGTCGTCACCGCCTCGGGCGGCCCGTTCCGCGGACGTACGAAATCCGAACTCGCCGACGTCACGCCCCAGGACGCGCTCGCGCACCCCACCTGGGCCATGGGCCCGGTGATCACCGTCAACTCCGCGACCCTGGTCAACAAGGGCTTGGAGGTGATCGAGGCGCACTTGCTCTACGACATTCCCTTCGAGCGGATCGACGTGGTCGTGCACCCGCAGTCGTACGTCCACTCCATGGTCGAGTTCACCGATGGCTCCACGCTCGCCCAGGCCACCCCGCCGGACATGCGCGGCCCGATCGCCATCGGCATCGGCTGGCCCGAGCGGGTCCCGGACGCCGCCCCGGCCTTCGACTGGTCCACGGCGTCGAGCTGGGAGTTCTTCCCGCTGGACCACGACGCGTTCCCGTCCGTCGGGCTCGCCCGGCACGTCGGGGAGCTCGCGGGCACCGCACCGGCGGTGTTCAATGCCGCCAACGAGGAATGCGTGGACGCGTTCTTGAACGGCGCCCTCGCGTTCAACGGGATCATGGAGACTGTCATCGAGGTCGTCGCCGAGCACGGCACCCCGCGTACGGGAACTTCGCTGACCCTCGCGGACGTCCTCGAAGCGGAGACCTGGGCCCGTACCCGGGCCCGTGAACTGACGGCGAAGGCGACTGCGGAGGCTCGTGCATGACGACCCTGATGATGATCCTCGGCATAGTCGTCTTCGTGGTGGGGCTGCTGTTCTCCATCGCCTGGCACGAGCTGGGGCATCTGTCCACCGCCAAGCTCTTCGGCATCCGGGTGCCGCAGTACATGGTGGGCTTCGGGCCGACGATCTTCTCCCGCAAGAAGGGCGAGACCGAGTACGGCATCAAGGCCATCCCGCTCGGCGGCTACATCCGCATGATCGGCATGTTCCCGCCCGGCCCGGACGGCAAGATGGAGGCCCGTTCGACCTCGCCGTTCCGCGGCATGATCGAGGACGCCCGGGCGGCCGCCTTCGAGGAGCTCCAGCCGGGCGACGAGAAGCGCCTCTTCTACACGCGCAAGCCGTGGAAGCGCGTCATCGTCATGTTCGCCGGGCCGTTCATGAACCTGATCCTGGCCGTGGCGATCTTCCTCGGCGTCCTGATGACCTTCGGCTGGAACGAGCAGACCACCACGGTCAGCAAGGTCTCCGACTGCGTCATCCAGCAGAGCGAGAACCGTACGACCTGCCAGAAGGGCGACAAGGAGTCCCCGGCCAAGGCGGCCGGCCTCGAAGCCGGTGACACGATCGTCGCGTTCAACGGCAAGCCGGTCGCGGACTGGGGCACGCTCCAGGCGAGCATCCGCGACACCGTCGGCCCGGCCACCGTCACCGTCGAGCGGGACGGCGTCCGCAAGACCCTGCACGCCGACCTGATCAAGAACCAGGTCAGCAAGACCGACGGCGAGGGCGGCTACGTCGAGGGTAAGTACGTCACCGCGGGCTTCCTCGGCTTCACCCCGGCCTCCGGCATCGTCCAGCAGTCCTTCGGCCAGTCCGTGGACCGGATGGGCTCGATGCTGGAGAACGGCGTCGACGCGATGATCGCGCTGCCCTCCAAGGTCCCCGACCTGTGGGACGCGGCCTTCGGCGACGGCGAGCGCAAGCAGGACTCCCCGATGGGCGTGGTCGGCGCGGCCCGCGTCGGCGGCGAGGTGTTCACGCTCGACATCCCGCCGGAGAACCAGATCGCGATGATGCTGTTCCTCGTCGCGGGCTTCAACCTCTCCCTGTTCCTCTTCAACATGCTGCCGCTGCTGCCGCTCGACGGCGGCCATATCGCCGGAGCGCTCTGGGAGTCGCTGCGCCGCCATCTGGCCCGGCTCTTCCGGCGGCCCGACCCCGGGCCGTTCGACGTCGCGAAGCTGATGCCCGTCGCCTATGTGGTGGCCGGAATCTTCATCTGCTTCACGATTCTCGTCCTGATCGCCGACGTCGTGAACCCGGTCAGAATCTCCTGATCACCCGGGCTTCATCGCCCCTTCACCGCGGCCGGGCACGGTGGGTGCCCGGCCGCCCCTATCGGGTGGACTCGCGGGGTGCGATGTGCTCGGAGCGAGACCCGTACCGTAATCTCGGGAACTGGAGCCCGCCGATCTCGGGACCATGATCCACACCTTGGGGTTGCACAGCAGATGACTGCGATTTCTCTGGGAATGCCGTCCGTTCCGACCAAGCTCGCCGAGCGCCGTCGCTCCCGGCAGATCCAGGTGGGGCCGGTTGCGGTCGGCGGGGACGCCCCCGTTTCGGTCCAGTCGATGACGACCACGCGCACCGCCGACATCGGCTCCACGCTCCAGCAGATCGCCGAGCTCACCGCCTCCGGCTGCCAGATCGTCCGGGTCGCCTGCCCCACGCAGGACGACGCCGACGCGCTCCCCGTCATCGCGAAGAAGTCGCAGATCCCGGTCATCGCGGACATCCACTTCCAGCCGAAGTACGTCTTCGCCGCCATCGACGCCGGCTGCGCCGCGGTCCGCGTGAACCCGGGGAACATCAAGCAGTTCGACGACAAGGTCAAGGAGATCGCCAAGGCGGCCGCCGACGCCGGCACCCCGATCCGCATCGGCGTCAACGCGGGCTCCCTCGACCGGCGGCTGCTCCAGAAGTACGGCAAGGCCACGCCCGAGGCCCTCGTCGAGTCCGCCCTCTGGGAGGCCTCCCTCTTCGAGGAGCACGGCTTCCGTGACATCAAGATCTCGGTCAAGCACAACGACCCGGTCGTGATGGTCAACGCGTACCGCCAGCTCGCCGCCCAGTGCGACTACCCGCTGCACCTCGGTGTGACCGAGGCGGGCCCCGCCTTCCAGGGCACCATCAAGTCCGCCGTCGCCTTCGGCGCGCTGCTCTCCGAGGGCATCGGCGACACCATCCGCGTCTCCCTCTCGGCCCCGCCCGCCGAGGAGATCAAGGTCGGCATCCAGATCCTGGAGTCCCTCAACCTGCGCCAGCGCAGCCTCGAGATCGTCTCCTGCCCGTCCTGCGGCCGCGCCCAGGTCGACGTCTACAAGCTCGCCGAGGAGGTCACCGCCGGGCTCGACGGCATGGAGGTGCCGCTCCGCGTCGCCGTCATGGGCTGCGTCGTGAACGGCCCGGGCGAGGCCCGCGAGGCCGACCTCGGCGTGGCGTCGGGCAACGGCAAGGGCCAGATCTTCGTGAAGGGCGAGGTCATCAAGACCGTGCCCGAGTCGAAGATCGTGGAGACCCTGATCGAAGAGGCCATGAAGATCGCCGAGCAGATGGAGAAGGACGGGGTGGCCTCCGGCGAGCCCGAGGTCATCTCCGTCGGCTAAATCGTCGCTACCGCCGCGGGCAGTCGTGCCGCAGGGCGGCACGGGTGGGCGCGGCACCCCGGCGCAGGGTGCGCGTACGTACGACCCACCCCGCACCGGGGGGGGGAGGCCCCCACACCTGGTGGGAGGACGGGTCCGGCGATCCCCGGGTACAGTGCGGAGATCAGTAGCCCGTTCGGTGAGGCCCTTGTAACCGTGTTGACGCAGACCACCACCAGGGTCCTCGACCCCAGTGACCTGGACGCCGCCCTCGAAGTACTCGAGCGCGAGCCGGTCAACAACGCCTTCGTCACCTCGCGGGTCCAGGTCGCCGGGCTCGACCCCTGGCGCCTGGGCGGCGAGATGTGGGGCTGGTACGCCCACGGCCGACTGCGCTCCCTCTGTTACGCGGGCGCCAACCTGGTCCCCATCTGCGCCGGACCCGAGGCTGTCCGCGCCTTCGCCGAGCGCGCCCGCCGGGCGGGGCGCCGCTGCTCCTCGATCGTCGGGCCCGCCGAGCCGACCGCCCTGCTCTGGAAGCACCTCGAACCGCACTGGGGCCCGGCCCGCGAAGTCCGCCGCCACCAGCCGCTCATGGTCACCGACCGGCTCCCCGCGGACATCACGCCGGACCCGTACGTCCGCCGCGTCCACAAGGACGAAATGGAAAAGATCATGCCGGCCTGCGTCGCCATGTTCACCGAAGAGGTCGGCGTCTCGCCGCTCACCGGGGACGGCGGCCTGCTCTACCAGGCCCGGGTGGCGGAACTCGTCGGCGCGGGCCGCTCGTTCGCGCGGTTCGACCCGGACACCGGCAAGGTCCTCTTCAAGGCCGAGATCGGCGCGGCCACCCCGAGCGCCTGCCAGATCCAGGGCGTCTGGGTCGCCCCCGAGTACCGCGGCCGCGGCCTCTCCATCGGCGGCATGGCGGCCGTCCTGCGCTACGCCCTGGCCGACGTCGCCCCGGTCGTCAGCCTGTACGTCAACGACTACAACACCCCGGCGCGGGCGTCGTATCGCAGGGTCGGCTTCAGGGAAGTCGGGTCGTTCATGAGTGTGCTGTTCTGACGGCTACGGACTCGCAGCCCCGACCAGTAAGGTGCGCGGCATGACAGACGACGTCGTGATCGGGCCCCTCGACCTCGCCGCCCGAGTGGACGAGGCCCTGGCCGTCCAGTCCGTCGCCTTCGGCCTCAGCCACGACGAGGTCTGCGTACGGCGCCAGATCGTGCTCCGCCACCTCACCTGCCCCGGGGCCGCCGCCCTCGGCGCCACCACCCGCGACGACCGTCTCGTCGGCTTCGTCTACGGCATGCCCAACGACCGTACGCACTGGTGGTCCACCGTCGTCGAACCGTATCTGCGCCGCCAGTGCCTGGACGGCTGGCTCGACGACTCCTTCGTCATCACCGAACTCCACGTCCACCCGAGCCACCAGAACCGGGGCATCGGCCGCGCCCTGATCACCGAGCTCACCGACGCCTCCGACCGGCCGCGCTCGATCCTCTCCGCCATCGACACCGAGAGCCCCGCCCGCGCCCTCTACCGCTCCCTCGGCTATATCGACCTGGCCCGCCAGGTGATCTTCCCCAGCGCCCCCAAGCCGTACGCCGTGATGGGCGCCCCGCTGCCGCTGCTGCGGCGGCACCGGTAGCCCTGCGTTGGCCAGGGCAGAGACTTTCGTAAAACCGATTTCTGGATGCGGCGGCAACCCGAGTAACCTCCTGAGGATTCGTCGCTTTCCTCAGCAGGAGTTCACCATGGCAGCCCAGGTTCAGCGCATGTCCCGATTGATGGCCAAGACATTGCGCGACGACCCTGCGGACGCCGAGACGATCAGCCACAAGCTCCTGGTCCGCGCCGGGTACGTACGCCGCAACGCCGCCGGCATCTGGACCTGGCTGCCGCTCGGCAAGAAGGTCCTGGAGAACGTCTCGCGTGTGGTCCGCGAGGAAATGGACGCCATCGGCGGCCAGGAGGTGCTGCTCCCGGCCCTGCTGCCCAAGGAGCCGTACGAGGCGTCCGGCCGCTGGGACGAGTACGGCGACCTGCTCTTCCGCGTCAAGGACCGCAAGGGCGGCGACTACCTCCTCGGCCCGACGCACGAGGAGATCTTCACGCAGACGGTCAAGGACCAGTGCACGTCCTACAAGGACCTGCCGGTGATCCTCTACCAGATCCAGACCAAGTACCGGGACGAGGCCCGCCCCCGCTCCGGCGTGCTGCGCGGCCGCGAGTTCCAGATGAAGGACTCGTACTCCTTCGACACCACCGACGAGGGCCTCGCCGAGTCGTACGCCCTGCACCGCGCCGCCTACCAGAAGATCTTCGAGCGGCTCGGCCTCGACTACCGCATCTGCTCGGCCGTCTCGGGAGCCATGGGCGGCTCGGCGTCGGAGGAGTTCCTGGCCCCGGCGCCCGCGGGCGAGGACACCTTCGCGGACTGCCCGGCCTGCGACTTCGCGGCGAACACCGAGGCCGTGACGTTCGCCCTGAAGCCGGTCGAGCCGCCGCATACCCAGGACGCGATCGAGGAGCTCGACACCCCGGACACCCCGACCATCGAGACGCTGGCCGAGTACCTCGGCGTCCCGGCCTCCGCCACTCTGAAGAACCTCCTGGTGAAGGTGGACGGCGAGATCGTCGCCGTGGGCGTCCCCGGGGACCGCGAGGTCGACCTCGGCAAGCTCGGCGAGCACCTCTCCCCGGCCACGGTCGAGCTGGTCACCGCCGACGACTTCACCGACCGTCCCGACCTGGTACGCGGATATGTCGGCCCCCAGGGCCTGGAGAAGGTCCGCTACATCGCCGACCCGCGCGTGGCCCCCGGCACCGCCTGGGTGACCGGCGCCAACAAGCCCGACACGCACGCCAAGAACGTGGTCTGCGGCCGTGACTTCGAGGTCGACGACTACCTCGACGTGGTCGTGGTGGAAGAAGGCGACCCGTGCCCGAAGTGCGGCACCGGCCTGAAGCTGGACCGCGCCATCGAGATCGGCCACATCTTCCAGCTGGGCCGCAAGTACGCCGACGCCTTCCAGCTCGACGTCCTCGGCCAGAACGGCAAGCCCGCGCGCGTGACCATGGGCTCGTACGGCATCGGCGTCTCCCGCGCGGTCGCGGCGCTCGCGGAGCAGTCGGCCGACGAGAAGGGCCTGTGCTGGTCCCGCGAGGTCGCCCCGGCGGATGTGCACGTGGTGGCCGCGGGCAAGGCGGCCCAGACGGAGCTCGCGCTTTCGGTCGCGGAGCAGCTCGCGGAGGCGGGGGTGCGGGTCCTGGTCGACGACCGGGCGGGCGTCTCGCCGGGCGTGAAGTTCACGGACGCGGAGCTGATCGGCGTGCCGCAGATCCTGGTCGCGGGCCGCCGTACGGCAGAGGGCGTGGTCGAGCTCAAGGACCGCCGCACCGGGGAGCGCGAGGAGCTCCCGGTGGCGGAGGCGATCGCGCGTCTGACGGCGGCCTGAGCTTTCCCCTCCCCGCCCCTTCCCGTAAGTCCTGCGGACGGCTCCGGGGGCTCTGCCCCCGGACCCCCGCTCCTCAAACGCCGGAGGGGCTTTCGCTACAGCCAGGACGCGAACTCCAGCAGCACCTCGGCCTGCCCTCGCCGCCCGGCCCTCCGCGCCCGTACCCCCGACACCGCGGAGCGGAACAGCGTCCACCCCCGCAGCCGTTCCCGTTCCACGTCCAGGGAGTCCGCCAGCTTCGTGACGCGGCGGCGGGCCGTCGCCGCGCCGCTGTCCGCCGCCACCAGGTCGTCCAGGCGGTCGAGGACAAGCCGCGCCAGGTCGTACGCGCGCTCCCCGACCAGCGGCTCAGGACCGACCGCGAGCCACGGCGCCCGGTCCCCGGAGAGCACCTTGCCCTGCCGGAACTCCCCGTGCAGGAGCACCACTTCGGGCTCCGCGGCCACGAGCTCGTCCCGCGCCGCACGGGCCGCGTCCACCAGCGGACGTACGTCGTCATCGGCCGCGGCCGTCATCGCCTCGGCGAGGCGTGCGCTCCGCCCGGTCACCGTCTCGAAGCCGACACCCGCGGGCGGCTCCACCCACAGCCGCCGCACCGTGCCCGCCGCCTCCAGGAGCGCCTTCGCGTCGGGCAGCGAGCGCAGTGAGACCTCGGGGTGCAGCCGCTCGAGGAGCAGCGCACCGTCGTCCTCGCGCGGCCCGTCGAGCAGTCGGCAGGCCCCCCAGCCGTCCCAGGCCGTCAGCGCCGCCGCCTCCAGGTCGGGGCGGGCGGCCGGAGGCGCCAGCTTCAGGATGGCGAGCCCGCTGTCGGCCCGCCGTACAAGCGCGGTCACGCTCGAGCGGCCGCCGGGCACGAGGATCCGCTCCACGGTCAGTTCGCGCCGGTCCGCGGCCTTCTGGACGAGGTCGGGCACCCGCGCGAGCCATGCGCGCGTGCCGTCGTCCGCGCCCGCAGCGGTGCCGTGCTCGGAGCCCTTGAGGCCGTCCTGCGTCGCCTCGCCGAGCGCCTGGACCAGACGCCGCGGCGGTTCGAAAGCCATGCGCGACATGCGCGTGAGATTCCTTTCGCCCTGCTCAGGGCCGCCTCAGGTCTGCGGAGTGGCGGTGGCCGTCTCGGCCCCGTTCCGCTCGGCGAGCCCAGGGAAGGCTACGCTGCCGCCCCGCCAGCGGACCGCGCGCACCGCCGCCTCGCGCAGCGCGTCGGCCGCGGCGCCGCGCCGCTCGCCCTCGGTGGTGCGTACGACGTCCGCGTACACCCCGGCGACCCGGTCCTCCAGCTGGGCGGCGAGCCGTACCGCCGCGGCGGAGTCGGGCACCGGGAACGGCAGCGCGTAGGCCGCGTCCGCCTGCGCGGGCGTACCGTCCAGGTCCCGCACGGAGCGCTGGAGTTCGTCCCGGCGGGCCCGGTGCGCGTCGTACGCGGCCTTGGCCTCGTCCCTGCGGTCCTTGCCGATCCGCCCGCCGACGACGCCGTAGCCGTAGATCGCGGCGTGCTCGGCGCGCAGCGCGGCCTGGTAGGCGGCCAGGATCGCGTCGGCGTCGCTCATCGAGACTCCTTCCACAGCGGACCTATCGGTCCCACCGAGCTCATCGAGGGCCCTCGTTCAGCAGAAAGGCGTGTGCGTCCCCGGCGGCCGCGATCGAGGCGAACAGGCGGGCCTCCTCGCCGGGCAGGTCGAGCATCGCGGTGCGCCGCCCGTCGGCCAGCTGCCGCTCGGCGGCGGCGAGTTGGGCCAGGGCTGCCTTCTCGTCGCCCGGGACCTCCATCGGCGGGGCCGTGGACGCGGACGGCGAGGGGGACGAGGACGGCGCCCCGGCGGCCGAGGGCCCGGCCCCTGTGGGGGACGGCCGGCCCGGGGCCCCGCCGAACGCCTCCGCGTGCAGGACCGCCTCAGCGCGCAGCGGCCGCAACAGGTCCGCGAGCGCCGGGTGGGCGGCGAGCACGGCGTCGTACCGCCCGGCGAGCTCGGCGCTGTCCTTGGCGGCACGTGCGCGTGCCTGGGCCACGGCCTTGGGGCGCGCGCCGGAGCGGTCGGGTCCGGTCTCGGTGCAGCCCGACAGAAGCACCGCTCCGGCAGCCCCGGCGAGCAGGCTCCTGCGGCGTGGCCCGGTACGCGGCGACTTGGTGAACGACACGGCAGACCTCGGCGGGGGGTTCGTACGACGCGTGCGTACGGAAACGGAACAACGCGACAACTGGTGCGGAACGGGGGAAGAGCGGCGGTACGGGAGGAACGGATGGTGAACGTAAGTGCGGGGTGTTGACGCCCGTGATCACCGTACCTTCGGACCGCCCCGGTGGACGGCAACACCCTGTGCGACCGGATACGCTTTGACCTGACGCGCAAGGAAAGTCTGCAATCACAACAGCACACGCGGCCGAGGAGTCACCCGGATGAGCACCACCCAGAGCGAGAGGCTGCGGGATCTGCTTGAACCGCTGGTCAGCTCCAAGGAACTGGATCTCGAAGAGATCACTGTGACCCCGGCCGGCAAGCGTCGTGTGCTGCGCGTCGTGGTGGACTCGGACTCCGGTGTCTCGCTCGACACCTGTGCGGAGCTGAGCCGCGAACTCTCCCAGAAGCTGGACGAGACCGATGCCATGGGCTCCGGCGAGTACGTCCTCGAAGTGACCTCGCCCGGTGCCGACCGCCCGCTGACCGAGCGCCGCCACTACGCGCGCGCCGTCGGCCGCCTCGTGAAGTTCCAGCTCAAGGAGCAAGGCGAGCTCGTCGCGCGGATTCTGAAGGTCGACGACGAGGGTCTCGACCTGGAGGTGCCCGGCGTGAAGGGCCGCAAGCCCACCGCCCGCCGCCTGGAGTTCGCCGACATCGCCAAGGCGCGCGTGGAGATCGAGTTCAGCCGTAAGAACAAGAGCGACGTAACTGAAGAAGAGGAGGCGTAGTCGTGGACATCGACATGAGTGCCCTGCGGGGGCTGGTCCGGGAGAAGGAGATCTCCCTGGACCTGCTGATCGAGGCAATCGAGTCGGCCCTCCTCATCGCCTATCACCGGACCGAGGGCAGCCGCCGCCACGCGCGCGTGGAGCTCGACCGCCAGACCGGGCACGTGACGGTCTGGGCGAAGGAGGACCCGGCCGACCTCGAAGAGGGCCAGGAGCCCCGCGAGTTCGACGACACCCCGTCCGGCTTCGGCCGGATCGCCGCGACCACCGCGAAGCAGGTCATCCTTCAGCGCCTGCGCGACGCCGAGGACGACGCGACGCTCGGCGAGTACGCGGGCCGCGAGGGCGACATCGTCACCGGCGTCGTCCAGCAGGGCCGCGACCCCAAGAACATCCTGGTCGACATCGGCAAGCTCGAGGCGATCCTGCCCGCGCAGGAGCAGGTCCCGGGCGAGACCTACGACCACGGCCTGCGGCTGCGTTCGTACGTCGTCCGCGTGGTCAGGGGCGTCCGCGGACCCTCGGTCACGCTCTCGCGTACGCACCCGAACCTGGTGAAGAAGCTCTTCGCGCTCGAGGTCCCGGAGATCGCCGACGGCTCGGTGGAGATCGCGGCGATCGCCCGCGAGGCCGGTCACCGCACCAAGATCGCGGTCCGCTCGACCCGCTCCGGACTCAACGCCAAGGGCGCCTGCATCGGCCCGATGGGCGGCCGGGTGCGCAACGTCATGGCGGAGCTCGGCGGCGAGAAGATCGACATCGTCGACTGGTCCGACGACCCGGCCGAGATGGTGGCGCACGCGCTCTCCCCGGCCCGGGTCAGCAAGGTCGAGATCATCGACCTGGCGGGCCGCTCGGCCCGCGTGACGGTGCCGGATTACCAGCTCTCCCTCGCCATCGGCAAGGAGGGGCAGAACGCCCGGCTCGCCGCCCGCCTCACCGGCTGGCGGATCGACATCCGCCCGGACACCGAGCCGACCGGCGACCGTCCCGCGGAACAAGAACGGGAATAACGGGAATAAAACGGAACGGGTACGGGCTGAACCCGGAGCTGGGCGCTCCGACAGAGCGTGATCGAATCGAGATCAAGACGTCCATCGGCATCGAGATCAAGACAGAGATCACGCGACGGCCGTTCGATTTTTGCCCCCATGGGGTGAGGCCCGTACGGGGAGGTAGACTTAAGCGTGTCTGGCCGGACGCATGCCCGCGCATGCCCTGAGCGAACCTGTGTGGGATGCCGGGAGCGAGCGGCCAAGAGAAATCTGTTGCGGATCGTGTTGATCGGGGACGAAGGTGCCGTCGGCGGCACATGTGTCCCGGATCCGCGCGGTACGCTGCCCGGCCGGGGTGCATATGTGCACCCCGCCCCGGCCTGTCTTGACCTGGCGGTCCGCCGTCGGGCGTTCATGCGGGCGTTCCGCGTCCGTGGACCGCTCGACACCGCGGAGCTGAGCCGGTATGTCGAGCAGGCGCAACCGTAAAGACGTGCCGTACGGAACCCCGTGCGGCCTGGTACCTCGCGAGTCGGAAGTAGGTCGAGATTGCGATGAGCACTCGATGAGTACGCGATGAGTACGCCCATGAAGTAGCGACGGTCCGGCGGACAACCCGGACCTAAAAGGAGCGAAGTGGCTAAGGTCCGGGTATACGAACTCGCCAAGGAGTTCGGTGTAGAGAGCAAGGTCGTCATGGCCAAGCTCCAGGAACTCGGTGAATTCGTCCGTTCGGCGTCTTCGACGATCGAGGCGCCCGTAGTTCGAAAGCTGACCGACGCACTGCAGGGCTCCGGCTCCGGTGCCAGTGCCGGAAAGAGTGCTGCCAAGCCCGCGGCGCCGCGCAAGAGCGCGCCCGCGAAGCCGTCGGCCCCGTCCCCCGCGCAGGCCGCGAAGCCTGCCGCGCCCAAGCCCGCGCCGGCCCCCAAGCCGGCCGCGGCCGAGAAGCCCGCGGCCCCCGCGCCGGGTCCGCGGCCCACCCCTGCCCCGAAGCCCGCGGCCGCGCCCAAGCCCGGCCCCGCCGCTCCGGCGCAGCCCGAGTTCACCGCACCGCCGGCCGCCGCGGCTCCGGGCCCCAAGCCCGCAACGCCGCGTCCCGGTGCCCCCAAGCCCGGCGGTCGTCCGGGTGGCGAGGGCCGCGGTCGGGGTGAGGCCCGTCCCGGTGGCGCGCCGCGTCCCGGTGGCGAGCGTGCTCCGCGTCCCGGCGGCGAGCGCCGTCCGGCAGGCCCGCGTCCCGGCAACAACCCGTTCACCTCTGGTGGCTCCACCGGCATGGCGCGCCCGCAGGCGCCCCGTCCGGGCGGCGCCCCGCGCCCCGGTGGCCCTGGTGCCCCCGGCGGCCCGCGTCCCGGCGGTGCCGGTCAGGGCGGTCCCCGGCCTCAGGGCCAGGGTGGCGGCTCGCGTCCGTCGCCGGGCAACATGCCGCGTCCGCAGGGCGGCGGTCCGGCCGGTGCTGCCGGTCCCCGTCCCGGCGGTGGCGGCGGTAACCGTCCGAACCCCGGCATGATGCCGCAGCGTCCGGCTGCCGGCCCGCGTCCCGGTGGCGGTGGCCCCGGTGGCCGCGGCCCGGGTGGCGGCGGCCGTCCCGGTGGCGGTGGCGGCGGTGGCCGTCCCGGCTTCGCCGGGCGTCCCGGCGGCGGCGGTGGCGGCGGCGGTCGTCCCGGCGGCTTCGGTGGCGGCGGTGGCCGTCCCGGTGGTCCCGGTGGCGGTGGCGGCGGCTTTGGCGGTCGTCCCGGCTTCGGTGGTCGTCCGGGTGGTCCCGGTGGCCGCGGTGGCACGCAGGGTGCGTTCGGCCGTCCCGGCGGTCCGGCGCGTCGTGGCCGTAAGTCGAAGCGGCAGAGGCGCCAGGAGTACGAGGCCATGCAGGCCCCGTCGGTCGGCGGCGTGATGCTGCCTCGCGGCAACGGCGAAGCTGTTCGCCTGTCGCGCGGTGCCTCCCTCACCGACTTCGCGGAGAAGATCAACGCCAACCCGGCGTCGCTCGTCGCCGTGATGATGAACCTCGGCGAGATGGTCACGGCCACGCAGTCCGTCTCCGACGAGACGCTGCAGCTCCTCGGCGACGAGATGAACTACCAGGTTCAGATCGTCAGCCCCGAGGAGGAGGACCGCGAGCTGCTCGAGTCCTTCGACCTGGAGTGGGGCGAGGACGAGGGCGGCGAGGCCGCGCTGGTCTCGCGTCCGCCGGTAGTGACCGTCATGGGTCACGTCGACCACGGTAAGACCCGACTGCTCGACGCCATCCGCAAGACGAACGTCGTCGCGGGTGAGGCCGGCGGTATTACGCAGCACATCGGTGCGTACCAGGTCGCGACCGAGGTCAACGAGGAAGAGCGGAAGATCACCTTCATTGACACCCCGGGTCACGAGGCGTTCACCGCCATGCGTGCCCGTGGTGCCAAGTCGACCGACATCGCGATCCTCGTGGTGGCGGCCAACGACGGTGTGATGCCCCAGACGATCGAGGCGCTCAACCACGCCAAGGCGGCCGAGGTGCCGATCGTGGTCGCGGTCAACAAGATCGACGTCGAGGGTGCGGACCCGACCAAGGTGCGCGGTCAGCTGACCGAGTACGGCCTGGTGGCCGAGGAGTACGGCGGCGAGACGATGTTCGTCGACATCTCCGCCAAGGAGGGGCTGAACATCGACCAGCTCCTCGAGGCCGTCGTCCTCACCGCCGACGCCTCGCTCGACCTGCGGGCCAACCCGGAGCAGGACGCGCAGGGCATCGCGATCGAGGCGCACCTGGACAAGGGCCGCGGCGCCGTCGCGACCGTCCTGGTCCAGCGCGGCACGCTGCGCGTCGGTGACACCCTCGTCGCCGGTGACGCGTACGGCCGTGTGCGGGCGATGCTCGACGACAAGGGCGAGAACGTGGAGGTGGCCGACCCGTCGACCCCCGTCCTCGTGCTTGGTCTCACCAACGTTCCGGGCGCCGGCGACAACTTCCTGGTGGTCGACGAGGACCGTACGGCCCGTCAGATCGCAGAGAAGCGCGCCGCGCGTGAGCGGAACGCCGCGTTCGCCAAGCGCGTCCGCCGCGTCTCCCTCGAGGACCTGGACAAGGTGCTCAAGGCGGGCGAGGTCCAGCAGCTCAACCTCATCATCAAGGGCGATGCCTCCGGTTCGGTCGAGGCCCTGGAGTCCTCGCTGCTCCAGCTCGACGTCGGCGAAGAGGTCGACATCCGTGTCCTGCACCGCGGTGTGGGTGCGGTCACCGAGTCGGACATCGACCTGGCGATGGGCTCCGACGCCATCGTGATCGGCTTCAACGTCCGCGCCGCTGGGCGCGCGACGCAGATGGCCGAGCGCGAGGGTGTGGACGTCCGTTACTACTCGGTCATCTACCAGGCGATCGAGGAGATCGAGGCGGCCCTCAAGGGCATGCTCAAGCCGGAGTACGAAGAGGTCGAGCTCGGCACGGCGGAGATCCGCGAGGTCTTCCGCTCGTCCAAGCTGGGCAACATCGCCGGTGTGCTCATCCGGTCCGGCGAGGTCAAGCGCAACACCAAGGCGCGCCTGCTGCGCGATGGCAAGGTCATCGCGGAGAACCTCACCATCTCCGGTCTGCGCCGCTTCAAGGACGACGTCACCGAGATCCGCGAAGGCTTCGAGGGCGGTATCAACCTCGGCAACTTCAACGACATCAAGGTCGACGACGTCATCGCGACGTACGAGATGCGCGAGAAGCCGCGCGGCTGATCAGCACCTCACCGGGGCCGGTCGACGGATAATCCGTCGATCGGCCCCGGCCGTTGCCTGTACGGTTTCACTGCCCCTGCCAAGCGCGGCAGGGTGCCGTCTAACCCGTACCGGCGGGACATCCGGATACACATGTATGTGGGGACACTGTCCTTTGATCTGCTCCTTGGCGACGTACGGTCACTGAAGGAGAAGCGCTCCGTCGTCCGGCCGATCGTCGCCGAACTGCACCGCAAGTTCGCGGTGAGCGTGGCGGAGGTGGGAGGCCAGGAGCTTTATCGCCGGGTCGAGCTGGGCGTGGCGATGGTGTCCGGGGATCCGCGGCACCTGTCGGACGTACTGGACCGGTGCGAGCGCCTTGTCGCCGCCCGCCCCGAGGTGGAACTCCTCTCGGTGCGGCGGCGGCTGCACGGCGAGGATGATTGACGCACATAGATAAGTAAGAACAAGAGGGAGACGGACCAGTGGCCGACAACGCGCGGGCGAAGAAGCTGGCGGACCTCGTCCGAGAGGTGGTCGCACAGAAGCTGCAGCGTGGGGTCAAGGACCCGCGCCTCGGTTCGCACGTGACCATCACCGACACCCGGGTCACGGGTGACCTGCGGGAGGCGACCGTCTTCTACACGGTCTACGGCTCCGACGAGGACCGGGCCAGCGCGGCCGCGGGCCTGGAGAGTGCCAAGGGCGTGCTGCGCTCCGCGGTGGGCGCGGCGGCGGGCGTGAAGTTCACGCCGACGCTGACCTTCGTGGCCGACGCGCTGCCGGAGAACGCCCGGACCATCGAGGACCTGCTCGACAAGGCGCGGGCCTCGGACGAGAAGGTGCGCGAGGCCTCCTCGGGCGCCTCGTACGCGGCCGGCGCGGACCCGTACAAGAAGCCGGGCGAGGAAGACGAGGACGCCGCCGCCGAATGAGCCAGCAGAACAAAACGCCGGACGGCCTTGTCATTGTCGACAAGCCGTCCGGCTTCACTTCGCATGATGTCGTCGCCAAGATGCGTGGTATCGCCCGGACCCGGCGGGTCGGGCACGCGGGCACGCTCGACCCGATGGCGACGGGCGTGCTCGTGCTCGGCGTCGAGCGCGCCACCAAGCTCCTCGGTCATCTCGCGCTGACCGAGAAGGAGTACCTCGGCACCATCCGCCTGGGCCAGAACACCGTCACCGACGACGCCGAGGGCGAGATCACCTCCTGCACCGATGCGTCCAAGGTGACCCGCGAGGCCATCGACGCCGGTGTCGCCAAGCTGTCCGGCGACATCATGCAGGTGCCGTCCAAGGTCAGCGCCATCAAGATCGACGGCAAGCGCTCGTACAAGCGGGCGCGGGAGGGCGAGGACTTCGAGATCCCGGCGCGGCCGGTGACGGTCTCGTCCTTCGCGGTGTACGACGTCCGCGAGGCCGTCGCCGAGGACGGCACCGCCGTCGTCGACCTGGTCGTCTCGGTGGTCTGCTCGTCCGGTACGTACATCCGGGCGCTCGCCCGCGACCTGGGCGCCGACCTGGGCGTGGGCGGGCATCTGACGGCGCTGCGGCGCACCCGGGTCGGCCCGTACAAGCTGGACGCGGCGCACACCCTCGACCAGCTCCAGGAGGAGCTGACCGTCATGCCCGTCGCCAAGGCCGCGACGGCCGCGTTCCCGCGCTGGGAGGTGGACGCCCGGCGGGCCCGGCTGCTGCTCAACGGCGTACGGCTCGAGATGCCCGACGAGTACGGCTCCGGGAAGCCGGTCGGCGTCTTCGACCCCGAGGGCCGGTTCATCGCGCTCGTCGAAGGGCTGGGCGGGAAGGCGAAGAGCCTGGCCGTGTTCGGCTGAGGGCTCTGCACGCGGGTGCCTTGTGGGGCGGACGGCGGTCGGCTGCCCGCCCCACTACCCCCCTCCCTGAGAGTCTGTCCGGCCGTTGCCGTCGATTCACCCCTTTGTGCGGGCGCTCGGAGTGAACCCGGGGTGGGAAGGGGGCGCATCCGATTGGTGCCCTGCCCGGCTGATCATGATCGACTTACGGTCGGTCGCAGCGGGGTGGCCCGGGGTGGCCCGGGGTGGCGCGGGGCTCGGCCTCGGTTGAGGGTGGTGGTGCGACATGGGGCAGGGCGGGTCCCGTCGGCCCGGTGCGCTGGTGCGGATCTGCGATCCGGCCGGGCGGCTGCGCGGGACCGGTTTTGTCGCGGACGAGCTCGGCACGGTCGTCACCAGCCACGAGGCCGTCGACGGACTGGCCGGGCTCCTGCTGCACGCGCCCGGCGACCGTATCTGTGCGGTCGGCGCGGACGCCGTCACGCCGCTGCCCGAGGCCGATCTCGCCCTCGTCAACACCGAGGGCCTGGGGGTGCGGCCGCTGCCGATCGCCGTGCGCGCGGCCGTCGCGGTCGGTGACTATGTGCGGATCGCGGCGCGCGGCTGGCGGCAGGCGCGGATCCTTTCGGCCGGTACGCCGGTGACGTATCGCCCGAACGATTCCTCTCATCTGGTGCCCGCCGCCCTGGAGTTGGCGGTCGGCACGGACGGCCGGGACGCGCTGCGGATCGGCGGCGGAGCGGCCGGGGGACCGGTACTCGACGCGGACACCGGGGCGGTGCTCGCCGTCCTCGGCACCGCACTGCACTCCGCACACCACACCGCGGTCTTCGCGGTACCCCTGCGGCAGGCGGCCGCGGCCGCGGAGCCGGGCGGGCCCCTGGAACGGCTCCTGGCACGGAACGCGGCGACCGTACCCGCGTACGGCCGCGATCTGAACCTCGCGGGCGCGCTCCAGCTCACGGCGGTCTCGGTCGGCCCGGTCGGCTCGGGCCGCTCGGACGGGCCGCGGCGGGATCCGGCGCGGGTGGAGCCGGTGGAGCCGGTGGAACGGGCCGGGGTGGTGCGGGAGTTGGAGCGGTTTCTTGGCGGGACGGCTCATGGTGGGGGGTCTGTTGGCGAGGGGGCTCTTGGCGAGGGGTCTCTTGGCCCCGCGGGTTCGGTGGGTGCTGCGCGGGCTGGTGGTTCTTCGGCCTGTGTGCTCGGGCTTGTCGGGGATCCCGGGTGCGGGCGTACGACGGAGCTGGCCGGGTCGGCTGCGCGGCGGGCCCACAGGAGCGAGCCCGGGCCGACGGTGTGGCTGCGCGGGGCCGGGCTGCGGGACGCTGACGCGTCGGTGGCGGACGCGGTGGGGCGGGCCCTGGAGGATGCGGGGCGGATCGTGGCGGCCTCGGCCGAGTATGCCGAGCATGTGGAGCGGACCGGGGGCGAGTGCGGGGCCTGGGCCTGGGGCGGGGCCGAGGTCGGGCGGCTCGGGGAGCTGAGCCCCGGGCGGGTGGCGCGGATCGCCCGTGATGCCGGGCGGCCGATGCTCGTCCTGCTCGACGGGCCCGAGGAGATGCCGCCCGTGCTTGCCCATCGACTCGCCGAGTGGACCGCGGGAACCGTGGACTGGCTGCGGGAGACCGGCGCGCGGCTCGTGGTGGGGTGCCGGACCGAGTACTGGGAGCAGGCCGGGGCCCTCTTTCCGGACGGTGCGCTGCACAGGGCAGCCGGGGCGCGGTTGCCTGCCTGTGTGCGCCTCGGTGATCTGGACGAGGAGCAGGCGGCGCGGGCCCGGGAGCGGTACGGCCTGCCGGACGGGGCCCTGTCGCCCGCCGACGCCCGGCATCCGCTGGCCCTGCGGCTCCTGGCCGAGGTGCGGGCCGCGCTGCCGGACGGGGGTGGGGATGGGGGCGCGGATGGGGCCGTGGTCGGGTGCCCGTCCCGGGATCAGATCTTCTCCGCGTATCTCGATCTGATGTGTCTGCGGGTGGCGGTGCGGCTCGCTGCCGGGCGTGGGCTGCGGGGCACGGCGGTACGGCGGCTCGCGGCCCGGACCTCCGGGCGGCTGCACGAGGCGGCGCGGCGGAGCCTCGGGCCCGGGCAAGGGGAGCTCGACCGGGAGTCGTTCGAGGCGGTCTTTCCGCGGGCGAGCGGCTGGGCCTCGGCCGTGCTCACCGAGGGGCTGTTCGTCCCGGCGGGCACCGGGTACCGCTTCGCGCACGAGGAGCTGGCCGACTGGATCCAGGGGGTGCACCTGGATCTGGACGCGGCGCTGTGGGCGCTGGTGCACCAGTGGTGGCGGGGGGACCGGGACGGTGAGGTGGCGGGTGCGGGTGACCCCGTGCCTCGGCACCGCATCGGCCCCGTCGTGCAGGCGCTGCTTGTGCTCGAACGGCACCAGGGCGGCGCCGAACTGGCCCTGCGCCTGGAGGAGTTGGTGCACGCGGTGGATCACTTCACGCAGAGCGCCGATCCGTATGGCTCGGACGCGCCCTGGTGGGCCGCGCGGCTGCTTGCCGAGACGGTGTCGCGGGTGCCGGACGGCAGGCCGTACCTCGGGGTGCTCCGGCTGCTCGCCGAGCGGGTGCTTGTACGGCGGCCGGTGGAGGCGTACGCGGGGTTCGGGCCGGGCTTCTGGCGCGCGCTGCCGCTGCCCGCCGAGGAGCGGATGGATCTGCTGCGGCGGCTCGTCGTGACGGACGCTGACCGCGGCGCGCCCGGCGGTGAGCGGTTCCTCGACGCTGTGGGGGAGTGGCTTCGGCAGCACCCCGGCACCGTACAACCGCTTCTGACCAGGTGGTTCACCGACGAGCGGCCGCTGCCCGCGGCCCCCGCGGCCACCGTGGCGCGGGCCGCACAGGCGCTCCTGTACACCCACCGGCACGGTGCACTCGACGAGCTCACCGAGGCTCTGGTCGACTGTGCGCACCCGCGCGGCGACGAGCTGCTCGCCGCGCTCGCCGAGGAGGAACCGTCCGCGCTCTGCCGCGCCGTCGACCGCTGGGCGCACGACGCGCGCCCCGGCCGCCGGGCCGCGGCCGCCACGTACGGGCCCAGGGTCGCGCCGTATGCCCGTACGGACGCCGACCGAAGGCTGCTGCGGTACGCCGCGCTCACGCTGCTCGCGCGGTGAGCCTGGGCGGGGCTTGCGGATCACGTACCGTGCCGTCGGCTCGGGTGCCGCACCTGGGGGCTGCGCCCCCAGACCCCGCTATATCGCGCTGAACGCGCTCGTCCTCAAACCCGGACGGGCTGATTGTTGCCGACGGGCTGAATCGTTGCCGACGGGCTGATTGTTACGTGACCGGCCGATGCGAGCCGCGCTCGCCCGGCATGGCACTCTTAGTCCTGCGCAAACATCAGGACGTACCGACGTACACAGGTTCGGCGAGGAGCAAACACCGTGCAGCGCTGGCGTGGCTTGGAGGACATCCCCGAGGACTGGGGGCGCAGCGTCGTCACCATCGGCTCCTACGACGGGGTGCACCGCGGCCACCAGCTGATCATCGGGCGGGCCGTCGAGCGGGCCCGCGAGCTCGGGGTGCCCGCCGTCGTCGTCACCTTCGACCCGCACCCCAGCGAGGTCGTCCGCCCCGGCAGCCACCCGCCGCTGCTCGCGCCGCACCACCGGCGGGCCGAGCTGATGGCCGAGCTCGGTGTGGACGCGGTCCTGATCCTGCCGTTCACCAGCGAGTTCTCCAAGCTGTCCGCGGCCGACTTCGTGGTCAAGGTGCTCGTCGACAAGCTGCACGCGCGCCTGGTCGTCGAGGGTCCCAACTTCCGCTTCGGCCACAAGGCCGCGGGCAACGTCGACGTGCTCGCCGAGCTCGGCACCTCGTACGACTACGCGGTCGAGGTCGTCGACCTGTTCGTGACCGGGGACGCGGGCGGCGGCGCGCCGTTCTCCTCCACGCTGACCCGGCGCCTGATCGCCGAGGGCGATGTCGCCGGGGCCGCCGAGATCCTCGGGCGCCCGCACCGCGTCGAGGGCGTCGTCGTCCGGGGCGCGCAGCGCGGCCGCGAGATGGGCTTCCCGACCGCCAACGTGGAGACCCTGCCGCACACCGCGATCCCCGCGGACGGGGTGTACGCCGGGTGGCTGCACGCCGCCGGTGAGGCGATGCCCGCGGCGATCTCGGTCGGCACCAACCCGCAGTTCGAGGGCACCGAGCGGACCGTCGAGGCGTACGCCATCGACCGGGTCGGGCTCGATCTGTACGGCCTGCACGTGGCCGTGGACTTCGTCGCCTTCGTACGCGGGCAGGCGAAGTTCGACTCGATCGAGGAGCTGCTCGACGCGATCGCGGACGATGTGAAGCGCTGCCGCGAGCTGGTCGGCCCGGCCGGACCGGCCGACCCGTCGGATTCGGCGAGCGCCGCGGGCCCGGCGTAGCCCTCTTAAGCCCCCGCACGTTCCCCACGTTCCTCGCGTTCCCCGAACTGGGTTTCTCCGCAAGGGAATTACGGCATCCTAGGCGCACAGGTCTAGGGGGTGCTGTGGCGCGGGATGCGTGGGCCGGTTCGTCGGAGCGCGATCGCGTGGTGGGGCAGTGGCTGGAGGAACAGCTCGTCCACCGTTCCGGAAACGAGTCCCCGCCCCCGCTGTTGCTCCTCGGCGGCCGCGGCAGCGGCAAGACCACGCTGCTCGCCCATCTGAAGTGGCTCGCCCAGCTCACCCACACCGCCGAGCTCGACCTGGCCGAGTTCGACGACGGGGTGCGCGGCACCGTCGAGATGATCGCCGAGATCGCCTTCGGCCTCGGCCACGAGACGCCCCGCTTCCCGGCCCTTCGGCTGCCCGCCACCGCCACGCTCGCCCTGGTCCTGGCCGCGGAGACCGACCCGGTCAGCCGGGAGCGGGCCGTGCGGCAGATCCGCGCGGCGCTGGACGAGGGCCGCGCCGACGAGACGTCCGAGCAGGTCTTCCTCACGCTCCTGGAGACGGCCGGTTCGCTCGCGGGCGTCCCGCCGCTCGCCATGGCGGTGTTCCCCCTGGTCCGCAGCGGCAGACGGCTCTGGGGGATCACCCGGCGCCACCGCGAGCTGCGCCGCGCCGTCCGCGCCGTCCAGGCCGTGCCGCCCGCCTCACCGGCGGAGTTCCTCGCCGGGCTCAACCACCGGTTCCGGCACGGCACCGGGCCGCAGCGCGGCGAGGCCGAGGAGCTGCTGCTCCGGGCCTTCCTCGACGATCTGCACCGCGCGTACGCCGCCGGGGACGGGCAGCGGCGCACCTGGCGTCCCCTGCTGCTGCTCGACAACGTCGATACGCCCCTCGGCGACACCTTCCTGCGGGCCCTTTCCGAGGCGCGGCAGGCCCGGCGGGCCGATGACCCGCTGCTCGTCGTGGCCGCCGCCCGCAGCCGCCCGCAGCTCCTGCGCGACCTGGAGCGCGGGCTCGTTCCACACGGCGGTTACCTGGGCTGCTGGCAGCGAACCGATAGCAGCACCGCCAGCACCGCCGTCACCGCCAGCACTGCCAGCACCGCTGTCACCGCCAGCACCACCATCACCGCCGACCGTCGGGAGCGGTTCGTGCCGCGGCCGGTGGGCGGTGCGGGGCCGCTGGCCGTCGGCCAGCTGCGCGCCCTCGACCGCACCGAGGTCGGCGACCACGCCGCGTCCCTGGTGCGCGGTCTGCCGCGGGAGGCCAGTGCGGGTATCTCGCGGCCCGCGGCCTGGCTGGGCCGCGTCCTGTACGAGCTGACGCGCGGTCAGCCGTACGCCTGCGCCGAGGTGTTCACCGAACTCGGGAACTTCGCGGAGGAGACCCACCTGGCGCGGCGGGTGCAGGAGGTGTTCGCGGCGGACGGCGAGCACGCCGTCGGCGGCCGCGTCCTCGGCCGCCTCCTGGACGGGCTGCTGCCCGCGGTACGGCCCGAACTGCCGCGCGCCGCCGCGGCCGTCGCGCCGGGGCAGGCCATCGCCGCCGACGCGCTGTGGCGCTCGGGCTCGCGCTCGCTGCGGGACTGGGTCGCCGAGGTGGCGCGCGACGACCTGCGCTGCGAGGTCGTAGGCGTGGACGGGGAGCCGGTCGCCGTACTGCCCGATGTGCTCCGGCGCGCGCTCCTTCAGGAGCTGGCGCAGCCGCCGGAGTCCAACGGGACGGGTTCGGGGAGGAGTTGGGCCGAGGTGTACCGGGTGTTGGTGGACGAGACGGTGGGGGACCGGGGCGGGGGCGCGGGCCTGGACCCGGACGTGGACCCGGACCTGGACCGGGACTCGGATGGGGACTCGGACTTGGACGAGGGCGCCGACGGGGGCACCTACGCGGGTGACGCCGGTGGGCCGGGGCCGGGGCCAGGGCCGGGGCCAGGCCCGGGCCGTGGCGGCCGGGAAGAGGCGTACTACCGGCTCGCGCGCGGCGATCTCGCCGGGGCCACCGCCCTGCTGCACGCCGCGTACCGGCGGGTGTGCGAGGGCACCCTCGACGCCGAGTACTGGTGCCGGGCGCTGTCCTGGGTGCAGCGGGCGCCGCGCCCCGGCCTGCGCACCGTCGTCGACGCGGGCGCCGAGTACCAGCGGCTCGTGGCCGAGGCGGCCGGGGCGGCCGACTCCCGGCGTCGCGTGCCCGCCGAGCAGATGCCGATCGCCCGGCTCCTCATCGCCGGGCAGCTCACCCTGCACCCGGAGACGGACCCGTACGCCCATCTCTGGTCCGACCCGCTCTCCGACCCGACGGCCGTGCTACGCGAGGTCATCGCGGAGCAACTGGAGGAGTTGCGGCGCGGGTTGCCCTGGCGCGAATGGCAGACGTTCGACGACCGCAAGAACCTGTACCGGCAGGAGCCTTGGTGACGGTGCCACAGGTGCCACAGGTGCTTCAGGTGCTTGAGAACCATGGCCGGTGACGACGTATCCCTGGGAGCCGTGGTGACGGCGTACCGAGAGGAGCCTCTATGAGCGGTCCCCTTCAGCCGCCGTCCCCCGGTCCCGGCCGGGGTCCCGGCAGCCCGCCCGAGCCGCCGCCCGCGCCGCGCTCGCGGCGGCGCCACCTGCGCTGGGCCGTTCCGGCCGGGGTGCTTCTGCTGTACGCCCTCTACTTCTTCGCGGGCTCCAGTTGGGGCACCCGGGCGTACTGGTTCGACCGCTGTGCCGAAGGCGTGTGGGAAGAGGGCCCGCACGACGAGTGCGTGGGCGTCACGGACGGGAGTCACCCCTTCGACGACTCCCTCGCGGACATCACCCGGCTCATCCACGAGGAGAACAAGGACGTCGAGGAGTCCGGCAAGCCCTGGGTGGCCGTGGCCTACGTGCACCCCATGACCACCGACGACACCGGCCGGGACGACAACTCGGCACGCCAGGAGCTCGAAGGGGCCTATCTCGCCCAGCACGCGCTCAACCGCTCCGCCGAGGGCGGCATGGGCGACGAGCCGCAGATCAAGCTGCTGCTCGCCAACCCGGGCGCCGGGGCCCGACAGTGGGAGCCGCTCACCGACCGGCTGATCGACATGAAGGACGACGAGCGGCACAAGCTCGTCGCGGTCACCGGATTCGGGCCGTCCTTCGACGCCACCGGGGACGCCGTCGACCGGCTGCGCAAGGCCGAACTGCCGCTGATCGGGGCCGCGTCCACCGCGGACGAGCTCACCAACAAAGGCAAGATCGGCTTCTTCCGGGTGGTCAACCCCAACAAGGGCGAGGCGTTCGCGGCCGCCCGTCACCTCAAGGAGATCCAGCGCAAGGAGTCCGGCTACCGGATCGGCGTCGTCAAGGACCGCAGTGATACCGACCTTTACCCCGTCTCGCTCTACAACGGGTTCACCGAGGCCGCGAAGGAGCAGGGGCTCGACCTCGACCTGCGCCTGGAGTACAGCTCCGACGCGGACGCGCTCACCAACGCCTTCGCCTCCATCGCCGAACGCGTCTGCCGGGACCGGCCCGACGCCCTGTACTTCGCGGGCCGGGGCCGTGAACTGCGCCTGTTCATCACGGCGATGGGCGCCTTCGGGCAGCGCTGCCCGGTCACGGTGTTCACCGGCGACGACGCCGTCAGCATGTACTCCGACATCCAGGAGAGCACGGAACAGCTCAACAAGTTCACCGAGCGGTGGAAGCTCAGCCAGGTCAGGGTGCGCTTCACCGCCGTCGCCCACCCCGACCTGTGGCGCGGCGGATACCCGGGCGGCAAGCAGGACCCGATGCCCGAGTTCACCAAGCGCTACCTCCGGCTGACCGGGCAGCCCGCCAACCGGCTCGACGACGGGCAGGTCATCGCGGTGCACGACGCGATGCTCATCGCGGGCAGCGCCATACGGGACGCCGGACCGAAGAACGCCACCTCCGGTGCCGTGCTTCAGATGATGCTGCAGATCAAGGAGGGCAACGAGGTACCGGCCCTGAGCGGGCCGATCTACTTCGGCGACGACGGGGATCCGGTGGCCAAGCGGGTTCCCATTGTGGAGCTGGAGCCGTCCGGGGCGTACACGTTCTGGAAGGGGGTGCAGCCTTAGAGGGAGACACCCCTAAGGGGAGACTCCCTAGGGCTGCGGCTGCTTACGTGGTGGTCGGCCGGGGGCCTACGTGGGCCCAGTGGCAGGCCACCGCGGAGCCTTCGCGGTCGTCCCCGTCGAGCAGCGGCAGCTCCTTCGTACGGCAGGACTCCGCCACGCCCGCTCGCTCCGCCTCGCCCGAGGCCAGGACCGGGCAGCGGGCGTGGAAGCGGCAGCCGGAGGGGATGCGGGACGGGTCCGGGGGCTCGCCGGTGAGCACCACCTGCTCGCCACCGGCCTCCGGCAGGACGGACAACAGGGCTTGGGTGTACGGGTGTCGGGGCGCCGTAAGCACCTCCTCCACCGTGCCCGTCTCGACCACCCGGCCCAGATACATCACCGCCACCCGGTCCGCGATGTTCCAGGCGAGCCCCAGATCGTGCGTGACGACCAGCGCGCTCAGGCCGAGGTCGCGGCGGAGCCCGAGCAGCAGCGCGAGGATCTCCCCGCGTACGGAGGCGTCGAGGGAGGCCACCGGCTCGTCCGCGACGAGCAGTTCGGGGTCGAGGACCAGGGCGCCCGCGATGACGACGCGCTGGCGCTGGCCGCCGGAAAGCTCGTGCGGGTAGCGCAGGAAGAACCGCTCGGGCGGCCGCAGACCGGCCCGGGCCAGGGCCTCGCCGACCTTGGTGCGTTCGTCGCCCGCGTAACCGTGGATGCGCAGGCCCTCGGCGACGGCGTCGTACACGGTATGGCGGGGGTTGAGCGAGCCGCTCGGGTCCTGGAGGACGAGCTGGGCGCGGCCGCGGTACGCCTTGAGGGAGCGGGTGTCGTACGCGAGGGGGGTGCCGTCGAACCTCACTTCGCCCTCGGAGGGCCGTTCCAGGCCCAGGAGGGTGCGGGCGAGAGTGGTCTTGCCGCAGCCGGACTCGCCTACTAGGGATAGGATTTCGCCCCTTTTCAGGGTCAGGTGGACGCCATCCACCGCCTTGGCCGGAGGTGCGCCTCGGCGTCCGGGGAAGGTGACCTTCAGGTCGGCTGCGCTGAGCAGGGGTGACTCGGTCATCGTCGGCCTTCCAGGTGCCCGGAGCCGGGGCGCTGTGCCCACCCGTTCCGCCCTGCGGAACGACTGCCCACAGCGGGGACAGAGGGTGGGCCCACAGCGGGGACAGCGGTCGCGTCGGCCACAGCAGTCATACGTGGATGCATGCCGCCCTCCAAGCGCTCTCGCCTGCTGCCCGCAGCGTCTGGTCCTCCACCCCGCACCGTTCCTCCGCCACCGGGCACCGTGGATGGAACGCGCAGCCTGTCGGCAGCGACAAAGGGTCGGGTGGGTCGCCCGGGAGGCCGCTGGGGGCGTGGCGGGATGCGGGGTCGCCGATGCGGGGGAAGGCGGCGGAGAGGGCCTTGGCGTAGGGGTGGCGGGCGTTGCGGTAGACGTCCGTCGCCGGGCCCTGTTCCACCACGCGGCCCGCGTACATCACCGCGAGGCGGTCGCAGGTGTCGGCGAGGACCGCCAGATCGTGGCTGATCATGATGAGGGCCAGGTCCTGCTCCGTGACCAACTGCTCGATCAGGCGGAGGATTTGGGCCTGGATCATCACGTCCAGAGCGGTCGTCGGCTCGTCCGCCACGATCAGGCGAGGGTCGCAGGCGAGGGCCATGGCGATCATGACGCGTTGGCGCTGGCCGCCGGAGAGCTCGTGCGGGTAGGTGGCCGCGCGGGCGGCGGGCAGGCCGACGTGTTCCAGGAGTTCGGCGACCCGGCGCTGCGCCGCCGCTCCGCTCGCCGTGCCGTGGATCAGCATCGGCTCGGCGATCTGGTCGCCGATCCGGTGCACGGCGTTGAGCGAGTGCATCGCGCCCTGGAACACGATGGACGCGCCCGCCCAGCGGACCGCGCGCAGGCGGCCCCAGCGCATGGTGCGGACGTCCTCGCCGTCGAGCAGGATCTCGCCGGAGAGCTTCGCCCCGGCGGGAAGCAGCCGGAGCAGGGCGTGCGCCAGGGTCGACTTGCCGCACCCCGACTCCCCGGCGATGCCGAGCTTCTCCCCGGCCCGCAGGGTGAGGTCGACGCCGCGGACGGCGGCCGCCCCCGAGGCGTACGTCACGGAGACGTCCCTCAGGTCGAGCAGTGGCTGCCCATCGGAGGACGAGGCTTGCGGATGTGTGGAAGCGGTCAACGGGACGCCCCCAGCCTGGGATTGAGTACGGACTCCACGGCGCGGCCGCAGAGCGTGAAGGACAGGGCGACCAGGGCGATGGCCAGGCCCGGCGGCATGACGTACCACCAGTCCGTGGTCGCACCCGCGTCCCGGGCGTCCTGGAGCAGGCCGCCCCAGGAGACGATCGTGGGGTCGCTGAGCCCGAGGAACGCCAGCGTGGCCTCGGTCAGGACGGCCGAGGAGATCACCAGGGTGGTCTGGGCGAGGACCAGCGGCATGACGTTGGGCAGCACGTGCCGGGCCATGATGTGGCCGTGGCCGCCCCCGAGCGCGCGGGCGCGTTCGATGTACGGGCGGGACTCCACGGCGAGCGTCTGGGCGCGCACCAGGCGGGCCGTGGTCGGCCAGGTGGTCACGCCGATCGCCACGATCACCGTCCAGATGGACCGGGACATCACACTGGCCAGGGCGATCGCGAGGACCAGCGTCGGCATCACCAGGAACCAGTCCGTGACCCGCATGATCACGGTGGCGTACCAGCCCTTGAAGTGCCCGGCCGTGATGCCGATCAGCGTGCCGATGGCCACGGACAGGGCGGCCGCGAGGAAGCCGACCGTGAGCGAGAAGCGGGCACCCCAGACGAGTAGCCCGAGCATGCTGCGGCCGTCCTTGTCCGTGCCCAGGAGGAACTCCCCGCTGGGCGCCTCGAGCGGCGTGCCCGGCGCCCTGGTCACGCTCTGCACGTCCGCGCCGACGATCAGCGGGGCGAACAGCGCCAGGGCGACGAAGAGGGCCAGGGCGGCCAGGCCGAAGAGTCCGGCGCGGTGGGTGCGGTACTGCTGCCAGAAGCGGACGAGAGAGCGGCGACGGCGCTGCCGGGCGAGGGCCCGGGGGCTTTCCGGCTTCCCTGTCACCGTCACCTTCTCGGTCGTGTTCCCGGTCTGGTTCTTGGTCTGGTTCTTGGTCTTGTTCGTGGTGGTGTTCTTGGTCGTGTTCTCGGGTGTGGTCATCGGCCCACCCGGGGGTCGAGCAGCGGATAGATCAGGTCGGCGAGGGTGTTCATCAGGATGACTCCGGCCGCGAAGACGAAGAACAGGCCCTGAAGCAGCGGCAGATCGGGGATGCTCAGGGCCTCGTAGAACAGTCCGCCCAGGCCCGGCCAGGAGTAGACCGTCTCCACCAGGATCTGGCCCGCGATGACATGCCCGAGGTTGACGAAGAGCAGCGTCACCGTGGGCAGCAGCGCGTTGGGCACGGCATGGCGGCGGCGTACCAGATCGTCCCGCAGGCCCTTCGCGCGGGCCGTCGTCAGATAGTCCCCGCCCATCTCGTCGAGCAGCGAGGAGCGCATCACCAGGAGCGTCTGCGCGTACCCGACGGCGACCAGGGTGAGCACCGGGAGCACCATGTGGTGCGCGACGTCCAGGGCGTGCGCCAGGCCGGTGCTGCCGTCCCCGGACTCCATCAGGCCGGTGGGGAACAGGCCCGGGACGAATCCGACGCCGACCGCGAAGACGTTGATCAGCATCAGGCCGAGCCAGAACGACGGCACCGAGTAGAGGAACAGCGAGAGCCCCGTGTTGACGCGGTCGCCCGCGCCGCCGTTGCGCCAGGCCGAGCGGGTGCCGAGCCAGATGCCGATCACCGAGTAGAGCAGAAAGGCCGTGCCGGTCAGGAGGAGCGTCGCGGGCACCCGGTCGAGGATCAACTCGCCCACGGGATCGTTGAGTTGGTACGAGTTGCCGAAGTCGCCGCGGAGCGCCTGGCCGCAGTACTGGGTGAACTGCTCCCACAGCGGCTTGTCGATGCCGAACTGGCGGCGCAGCGCCTCGAGTTCACCGGCGGAGACGGGGCGGCCGTGGGTGATGGTGCGCACCGGGTCGCCCGGGATGATCCGGAAGAGGAAGAAGCTGGTGATCAGAACGGCGAAGAGGGAGACGGCCGCGCCGAGCAGCTTTCCGCCGACGTACCGGAGATAGGCGGCGAGGTGCCCACCGCGCGCGTCCCGGGCCCGGCCGGGCGGCCCGGCCGCCGTGGTGGCGGCCGGACCGTCGGTCGTGTCACCGAGCGACACGGTGGCACGTGCACTGGGGTCGGTCATATCAGCGGGCTCCGCCTATTCGCGATCTTCCGCGGAGGCCCGGCGGCGCAGCGCCAGGAACGCCCCCGCACCGGCGAGCAGCACCACACCCGCCACGATGCCGACCACCGTGCCGGCCGACGTACCGTCGTCCGAGGCCTCGGCCCCGTCCGCCGGGACCGCCGACCACCAGCTCCAATAGCCGTCCTGGCCATAGATGTTGCCCGCGTCCGAGGGCATCGTGGTGATCGACTTGATCTGGTCGGTGCGGTAGGCCTCGACGGCGTTCGGGTACGCGATGATGTTCATGTACCCGAGGTCGTAGAGCCGCGACTGCATCTGCTTGACGAGGTCGGCGCGCTTGGCCGGGTCGTATTCGGCCTGCTGCTTCTTGTAGAGCTCGTCGTACTTCTTGTCGCAGATGAAATTGTCGGTGGGTGAGGTGGCGCCGGGTTTGCTCGGCAGCGCGTCACAGATGTGCAGCGACAGGACGTAGTCCGGGTCCGGGTTCACCGACCAGCCGTCGAAGGCGAGGTCGTACTCGCCCGCGTACCAGGGGTCGGTGACATTGTCGAGGCACTGCACCTCGAGGCCGATGCCGAGCGCGCCCCACCACTCCTTGAGATAGTTCCCGATCGCCTTGTCCGCGGGATCGGTGGCGTGGCACAGAATGCGGAAATTCAGCGGCTTTCCGTCCTTGCCGACCCGTTTTCCGTCGTCGTTCTTCTTGTAGCCCGCCTCGTCGAGGAGTTGGGCGGCCCGCTTCGGCTCGTACGACAGTTTCTGTTCCGCGGTCGGCTTCCAGAAGTAGTCCGAGAAGCGCGGCGGAATGTAGCCCTCGCCCTCGACCGCGTACCCCTGGAAGACCTTCTTGATGATGGTTTCGCGGTCCATGGCGAGGAACAGCGCGTGCCGCACCTTCTGGTCGAGCAGCGCGGGGTGGCCGTCGCCGAATCTCTTGCCGTCCTTGGTGCGGGCGCCCGGGTTGGTGGCCAGCGCGAAGAACCGGCGGCCGGGGGCGTCATTGACCTTGATGTTCGGCTGCTTCTTCAGGTCGGCGGCCTGCGCCGGGGTGAGCGCGGGCTGCCCGGCGACGAAGGACACCTCGCCCTTCTTGAGGGCCGCGACCGCCGCGTCCTGGTCCTTGTACGTCTTGAAGAGCAGCTCGTCGAATTTCGGGGCGCCGCGCCAGAAGGCTTTGTTCGGCTTCAGCTTGACGAACTTGTCCTTCTTGTAGTCCGTGAGAATGAAGGGGCCATTGCCGACGATGGGGAACTTCTGGTCGTTGTCGAACTTCCCGAAGTCCTCGACCTTCTCCCAGATGTGCTTCGGCACGATCGGCACATCGAGGGCCGTCATGGTGGCCTGCGGCTTCTTCAGCTCGATGACGAGCTTGTCCGGCGAAGGTGCCGTCACCTTCTTGAAGTTGGCGACATAGCCCGCGTTGACCGTGCCCGCGCCCTCATCCGTCATGACCTTGTTGAACGTCCAGGCCGCGTCCTCGGCCGTGGCCGGTTTCCCGTCGGACCACTTCGCACCCTTGCGGATCGTGTATGTCCAGGTGAGCTTGTCCTTCGAGGGTTTCCACTCGGTGGCGAACCCTGGAACCGTGTGGGCGTCCTTGGGGTCGTAATTGGTCAGGTTCTCGTACATCAGCTTGTGAATGCTCGTACTGACCAAACGCTGGGCGAGAAACGGGCTGAGCGAATCGACGCTCTGCGCCACCGCGACCGTGAGAGTCTGCTTGCCGCCTGACTCGGAGGAGTCCGCCCGGGCCTCGTCCGGCGCCGGTCCGAGCGGCGAGGCCAGCGTGGCGGTCAGGGCGAGCGCCCCGGCGCCCGCGCCGAGCAGCTGCCGCGCACGGCGGCGGTGCCGAGCCGTGCCGCCGGGACCTTGGCGACCTGGGGGCCCTGAGGGCCCTGGGGGAGGAGCGTGCTGATCTCTGGTGTCCATCTGCGGTGACCTCGCGTCTTTTGCTCGAGAACAAAGGGCGGGACGTGCGGGGACGTACGAACAGCGGTCTGGATGGGGTGAGTGTCTATCAGCGGTGGTCTAAACATGTCAACGGCGAACACACCCCGCGTGGCCTGCGGGAACGCCCTTGCATTCCTGCCCACTTGAAGCCGGAAACCCTCATTGGTCCAGTCCTCTGAAGCACCTCATCGGGTGGCTCCACTACGGGTAGAGTCCAAGCAGTTCGTGAGGCCCGTGGAACGGAGTGACCCGGATGTCGGCGGAGAACGAGGAAGAGCTGGCGGCCCGCAAGAAGGCGGAGAAGGACGCCCTGTACGCCCTGGACATCAGCGGCGTCGAGTGGCACAGCGCACCCGGGGGCCCGGAGGACGAGAAGGTCGAGATCGCCTATCTGGAGGGCGGCGCGGTCGCGATGCGCAACTCCAAGGACCCGGACACGGTGCTCCGTTACACGGAGGCGGAGTGGCGGGCGTTCGTCCTCGGGGCGCGGGACGGCGAGTTCGACCTGAAGTGACGTACAAGGAGAGGGGGTTGACGTCGGGTGACGTCAACCCCCTCTCCTTATGCGGTGGTTGTGGCTACTGCTGGGTCCAGCCCGGCGGCACCACGCCCGGCTGCTGACCCGGCTGGCCCTGCTGCGGGTCCTGGGTCCAGCCCTGGCCCGGCGGGGGCTGCTGGCCCTGCTGCCAACCGCCCTGGCTCTGCGGCGGGTAGCCCTGCTGGGGAGCCTGGGCCTGCTGCGGCGGGTAACCCTGCTGCGGCTGCCCCGGCTGCTGCATCATCTGCTGCTGCTGCGGGGCGAAGCCCTGGCCCTGCTGGGTGCGGGCGATGTCCTCGGCGACCAGGGCCGAGAGGTTGAAGTACGCCTCCCGGGTCTTCGGCCGCATCATGCCCAGGTCGACCTCGGCACCGGCCGCGAGGTGCTCGTCGAACGGCACCACCTGGACCGCGCGGCAGCGCGTCTCGAAGTGCGCCACGATGTCCTCGACCTTGATCATTTTGCCGGTCTCGCGGACACCCGAGATCACCGTGATCGACCGCTGCACGAGGTCGGCGAAGCCGTGCGCAGACAGCCAGTCGAGCGTCGTCGACGCGGAGCTCGCACCGTCCACCGACGGGGTCGAGATAATGATCAACTGGTCGGCCAGGTCGAGGACTCCGCGCATCGCGGAGTACAGCAGACCGGTGCCCGAGTCGGTCAGGATGATCGGGTACTGACGGCCGAGCACCTCGAGCGCGCTGCGGTAGTCCTGGTCGTTGAACGTGGTGGAGACCGCCGGGTCCACGTCGTTGGCGATGATCTCCAGACCGGAGGGCGCCTGCGAGGTGAAGCGGCGAATGTCCATGTAGCTGTTCAGCTGCGGGATCGCCTGCACCAGGTCACGGATGGTCGCCCCGGTCTCACGGCGCACCCGGCGGCCGAGCGTGCCCGCGTCCGGGTTGGCGTCGATCGCGAGGATCTTGTCCTGACGCTCGGACGCGAGGGTCGCACCCAGGGACATGGTCGTGGTCGTCTTGCCCACGCCGCCCTTGAGGGAGATGACCGCGATCCGGTAGCAGGACATCACCGGCGTACGGATCAGGTCCAGCTTCCGCTGCCGCTCGGCCTCTTCCTTCTTCGCACCGAGCTTGAACCGGGACGGGGCCGCGTTGTTCTTGCGCTGCTTCGGCTGGTTGCGCAGGAGGCGGTCCGAGGACAGCTCCACGGCCGCGTTGTAGCCGAGCGGCGTGCCGGGCGCGACCTGCTGCTGCGGCTGCTGCGCGCCGGGGCCACCGGGGCCCATCTGCCCGGCCGGGCCCGGCTGTCCGGCCTGCGGACCGGCGGACCAGCCCTGGGGCTGGCCGGGCTGCTGCTGCCCCGGCTGCTGGGGCTGTTGTTGCTGCGGCTGGCCTTGCTGCGGCTGCTGGCCCGGCTGGGGCTGGCCCGGGTGTACGGGGTTCGCCTGCGGGTGCTGCTGCCCGGGGTGGCCCTGCTGCTGCGGGTATTGGGGCTGCCCTGGCTGCTGGGGCTGCTGGTCCTGGGGTACGCCGGGGTGGCCCTGCTGGCCCTGGGGCGCGCCGGGGTGGCCCTGCTGGGGCTGACCCGGCTGGCCCGGCTGGGGCTGCTGCGGGTAGCCGTAGCCGGGCTGCGGCTGCGGCTGAGCCTGTGCCTGGGGCTGCTGCTGTGCGGGCTGCGGGTAGCCGTACCCCGCCTGCGGCTGCTGTGCCTGCGGCTGTTGCGGCTGCTGGCCGGGTTGGCCGGGTTGGCCGGGCTGTCCGGCCTGGGGGGCCTGCGGTGCCTGGGGCTGCTGCGGGTAGCCGTACCCGCCCTGGGCGGCGGCCTGTTGGGGCTGGGCCTGGGCGGGCTGCGGCTGGCCCGGCTGTGGCTGCTGCGGGTAGCCGTACCCGCCCTGCTGCTGTGCCTGGGCGGCTTGTGCTGCCTGCGCGGCGGCCTGCTGGTCGGGCTGCGCGGGCTGGTAACCCTGCGGAAGCGGGGGCAGCTGCTGTCCGGGCTGGCCCGCCTGTCCGGCCTGCGGCGGCAGCGGCGCACCGGTCGAGGCCGACTGGGCGGCGGCCTGCGCGGCATCGGGGGCCTGAGCCGCCGCGTTGCCCCAGCCGGCGCCCGAAGCGCCCGCAGCGGCACCGGAGTCGGCCGCCGCGTCACCGGCACCGTCCGCGCTCTCCGCGGTGGCCTGCTCCGGCTGCTCGCCGCCCTGAGCCCCGTCCTGCGCGGACTCGGGCTCGGCATTGGCCTCCGGCTCGTCATCGGCGGAGCCGAAGAGCGCGGCCGCCTCGGCGTCGGCCGCCGCGTAGTTCAGCTGGGCGTCGCCCGCGTCGGCCGTATCGGATGCGGTCCGCTCACCGGCGTCCGCCTCCGGCGTCTCGGCAGCCTCGGGCGCCTCGGGCGCCGAAGCGGGCGAGGGCACCGCAGGAGCCGGGGCCGGGGCCGGAGCTTGGGCCGGAGCCGAAGCCGCAGGCGCCGCGCTCGCGTCCTCGTCCACCGGCCGCAACACCGGGAACCCGGGCGGCGCGATCCCCCCGGCGGCCGGAGCCGGAGCCGGAGGTGCGGGCGCCGCGGGCTGTGCCGTCACCGGTTCCGCCACGGGCGCGGGCGCCGCGGCCTCCGGCGCGGGCGGCTGAGCGGAGGCGGGCTGCTGAGTACCGGGCTGCGGATAGCCGTAACCGCCGCCCTGTGCGGGCTGCTGCGGGTAGCCGTAACCCCCCTGCGAGGGCTGCTGCTGCGGGTAGCCGTACCCGCCCTGCTGCGGGGCCTCCGCGGGCGTGCTCGGCGCCTGCTGCTGCGGCGCGGCCCCGGGAACGTACTGCTGTGCCTGACCAGAGGTGTCGTGCTGCTGCTGCCCACCGGACGTACCGGCCGCACCGTACGACTGCTGCTGTCCGCCCCCGAAGGGCCCGGGCTGAGCGGGCGGTGCCGGGGCGGCGGGGGGAGGGGTGGCAGGAGTGGCGGGGTGGTGCGGCTGCTGCTGTTCCGGGACCGGCGGCTGCTGCGGCGCACCCTGCTGACCGCCGCCGGTCGGGCCGAGTGGCGGCGGTGGCGGCGGGGGTGCCGACGCCTGTCCGGTATGCCCGCTATTTGCGGAACCCCCCTGAGAACCCTGGTCGTACCAAGAAGGAGGCTCGTAGACGATCTCGAACTCGCCCGTGAGGTCGATGTCACGGTCGTCCCCGTCAGGGGACTGGCCGCCACGGTAGTCGGACCGATCCCTGTTCACTGCTTGCCTCCTGGTCAGCCACTGCTGCTGAATGCGTCGTCGCGGTCGGTCGGGCGGGGTGGTGCGTGCCCCGCGTCAGCGACGTACACCGCATCACCAGAAGAGCCTAATCACTCGTGGCACGGTACGGGAAAGCGCCCTTGTGTGCGCTCCGTCTCCGCCACCCGTTCTGTTGACCGGGTGGCCCCGGGGGCACGGGGGGCCCGGGGGAGCTCAACCCCCGCGCGGGCGACGGATCTCCACCCCCTCTGCGGAAGAGCCGCGAAGTGCGGAAGCCTTCCACAGTGAGGGGCGGCGCCGGGGCTCAGTCCATTCTGCGGGCCGTCCCCAACAGGCCCGTCTCCGCGTCGGTCGGTTCGGTCATCACGTACTTACGGTGCTTACGGGTACACCACAGCGCCACGTTGTCCGACAAGGTCGGAAGCAGCTGCAGGTGGTCGGCGGTTACGCCGAGGGTGTCGCGTACGACTTCGGTCTCCTGCGGCGAGATCCGCTGGATACCGACGAGTTGGGCCTGCGCGAGCCAACGAGGGGCGTGCTCACCGACGTACGGAAGCACGGTCACCACGGACTGCCAGGGCAGCGACGTCACACGGCCGCGCGGCGGGCGTACACCGCAGTCACGGATCAGCACAACGGGGCTGGAAACCGACGGCCCCTGTGCCGGAACCCGGCCGACCGGATACACCGTCACGCACTGCTGACCGCCGCCCGCCGCCTGTGCGAGCTGCGTCCATACCTGCGGGCGGCCGGTCTCGACGGCCACCCGGGCACCGGTCGCGGCGGCGCGCAGCGCGAGCACCTGGGCCAGCCACAGGCCGCCCACGACGCACACGTCGAACGGGTTGGGCCGGGCGAGGCCGAGCACGGCGGGCTGGTTGTCGGTGTCGGTGCCGATGATCACGCCGTCGTCGCCGATCGGCATGCTGATCGCGGCGATCTCCTCGGCTGCCACCACATGCCGGTTGCGGCGCGGGCCGCGCAGGCCGAAGCCCGGGCTGAAGATGCGTCGCTGCTGCTGCGGTTGCTGCTGATCCGGCGCCTGGAGCAGCGGGATCATGCCGGTGTCGGTGGGCGAGGCGACGTGCGCGGGCCGGCGTACGGCGTTGTCGGGTGCCTGGCCGTGCTGCTGCCCCGGGTTCATGGTCGGAGTGGGATAGGACATCAGTTGGTACCTCCCAGCGGCAGGGTGGCCAGAGCTCCGGGGACCTGCTCGCGGTCGAGGCGCACCAGGCCGACCTTCGAGGCGCCCGCGGCGCGCTCCAACTCGCGCCGCGCCTGTCCCAGTTCGTTCTCGCCGCGGCCGGTGATGCGGACGTGCCCGGCGATCGCGATGCCGCGGTTCCCGGCCCGGCTCAGTGTGGTGCTGAAGGTGGTGGCGAGCACCGGCAGCGAGGTGAAGCGGGTCACCAGCTGTGGCAGGCCCACACCGCCCTGGCCCAGCTGCGGCCAGCGGGAGATCCAGTACGTGGTGTGCCAGCGGTCGTCGACCCGCCAGGTGCGGGCCGCCTCGACGGTGCGGCGCTGGGCGGGCTGGCGGTCGTTGCCGGTGTGCTGGCTGTTGGCGCGCGGGTTCAGGCAGCTGGACGTGGCGACCGCGTTCACCAGCTCGTTCTCGTCCAGGATGGTCGCCTCGAAACCGGCGCCCGCGAGGCGGCTGGCCAGCTGGTCGGCGACGCGCAGAAGCGCGCGCTGGGCACCGGGAACGCCGTCGCCGCGGGCCTCCACGGCCTCCGGGCAGAGTTCGGGGTCGAGCTTCAGGGCGATCCAGGTGAGCCGCAGCGCGGGCGAACCGGCCTGGGCCTGAAGCGGGCCGTACGACCGCGCGGCGACCGACTGCTGCGGCAGGTGCGGGGCGGGCGCGGGCTGGGTGTGCTGAACCACCTGGGCGGAGGCGAGCTGGATGCCGTCGACCTCGAGGGCGTCCTGGATCAGGTGCAACGGCAGCTGGCGGCGGGCGACTTCGGGCCGCAGCGGCTCATCGCTGGGCTGCACGAAAAGAACCGCGGTGAGGAAGGACCCGTCCCCGATCATCCCGATGGACCGGTCGTCCCGCGAGACGAAGCTGTACGTCCGAAGGGCCGGGTCGCACTCGACGGCGGGCGCCAGCATCGGGTCCGTACCCGGCGGCACCGGCTGCTTGGCCTCGCGCTGGCGGTGCTGCAGAGCGCGCGCGGTCTCCCACCACTCGGGCAGCGGGCGATGGTGCCGACGCAGGATCGCGAGCAGGACGAGCAGCGCGGCGACCGCACCGGCCGGGGCGAGCAGCCACCGCTCGGTCACCCAGGCGACCACCATGATCGCGGCCGCGAGCTCCACCAGGACGAGCTGCTGAAGCCGCAGCGGACCCAGGCCGCCGGGCCGGGGCAGCGTGCGCGGGGCCGCGGAGGTGACCGCCGTGGGCGCGGGGACGGGCGTACGGCCGTCCCCGCTGCCGCCGCCGTTCCCTCGGCGGCCCCTCGGCTGCTGCGGTGCGCGGCCTCCGCGCCGAGTGCTCGTAGCGCTGCTCATCCCCCGGGGTTTCCCTTTCGCTTTCGCAGTTGTTGTTCGCTGTTGTCGGCTGGTCGCGGCTCGCTGTCGCGGTGCTTGCGTGCGGTGGTGCTCGGGCCTGAGGTGATGCGGTGCCGTGCCGCGGTATTCGGCCGTCGCGGTGTTCGGCTGTCCCGAGTCCGTCGCGGCGTACGTACTGGTGTGGGAGGTCACGCTACCCGCTGCGGGGCCCCGCGTGACACGGGGGCCGAGCCAGGAAATCGCGGCGGGGCTGTGAACTTCCCGTACAGAACGGACCTCGTGAGCCGAGGGCCTCCGGGGCAGTGCATAGTAGGTGCCCTGTTGTGCTTACCCGGCTCTTGGACGTGGCCACCAAGCCGCGTACGGGCGCCGGGGCTTGACCTTCTTCCGGGCGTACCGGATGCGTTCCTTCCGCATGTAACGCACGTATCGGATCCGTACCGGACGAATCGGGCGAAGCGCGGACCATGCGTGGGGGATGCGCGGCAGGCTGCGGGACAGGCTGCGGGACAGGCTGCGGGACAGGGTGTGCGGCGGGCCGCGAGGGAACGCGCCGCGGTTGCGCGGCAGATGAGCATGGCAAAACGGGAGAAACGGGAGAGCTGGGACACATGGCAAAGCGTCGGGATGAGCTCGCCGCCTATACGTTCGCTCGCAAGCGCACCGTCGCGGCGTTCCTGGCACCGCAGCCCGGCGGGTCGGAGGAGGGCGCACCGCGACCGGTGCGGACCGTCATGCCGAGCCTCGCGGTCGGCGTGATCCTGGTCATCGGCTTCATCGCCTGGGGCGTGATCAAGCCGACGGCGCCGAAGGGCTGGGACACCCCCGGCGAGAACATCATCGTCGACAGCGACTCCACGACCCGCTATGTCGTCCTCCAGGACAAGGACACCAAGGCCAAGACCCTCCACCCGGTACTGAACTACGCCTCGGCCAAGCTCCTCCTCGACAAGGGCAAGGGCACCGTCCTCGAGGTCCCCGGCAAGGAAATCGACAAGAGCGACATCCGCCACGGGCCGACCCTGGGCATTCCTTACGCGCCGGATCGGTTGCCTTCGCCGGAGGACGCCGAGACGGCGAAGACGTGGGCGGTGTGCGAGCGGCCGACCGCCAAGACCGGCGCTGCCGCCGAGGTCGACCGCGCGGTCTTCGTCTTCGACAAGGAAGAGTCCGCGGCCGTCCGCGACGCGGGCAAGGTGAACAGGGGCGAGGCGCTCTACGTCATGGAGCCCGGCAGCAAGCTGGAGTTCCTGATCGACGACAAGGGCAACGCCTTCCGCCTCGGCAGCAAGGAAGTCTTCGCGAACAAGACGGAGATGCAGCAGCTGCGCCTCGCGACCGTCGGCCAGGGCGCCACCCCGCAGCCGGTCAGCAAGCAGTGGCTGCAGTCCCTGAACGACGGGGGCACGATCAGCTTCCCGGCGGTGCAGGGCGTCGGCTCCGAGACCAAGGTCCAGGGCCTGCAGCCGGAGGCGTCGACGGTCGGTACGGTCCTCAAGGCGGCGGACGCGCAGGGCGAGCAGTACTACGTGGTCCTGCCGAACAAGGTCGCCGCGATCAGCGAGTTCGTCAAAGACCTGATCCTCAACTCGCCCGCGGCCGAGCAGGCGTACCAGGGCAAGCAGCCCAAGCCGATCGACGCCGCCGCGTCCGACATCGCCACGGCGAACGGCGGCCCGGCTCCGAGCTACTACGGCGAGGAGGGCTGGCCGCAGCAGGCCCCGAAGCAGGCCAACGCCACGGACCCGGCCACCGGCACCGGTAACAACACCTCGTGCAGCGTCTACAACGGCACGATCAACAAGGACACCAAGAAGCCGAACCTCAGCGCCTGGGCCGGCAAGGCGTACCCGAAGAAGGTCATCTCCGACTCCACGAGCGCCTACGTCTCCTCCGGCTCGGGCCTGCTCTTCCAGCAGATCCGGGGCACGGCCGCCGGTGGCGGCGGTACGTACCTGCTGACGGACACGGGCCTGCGCTACTCCCTGCCGACCGGCAACGACAGCGCGGCGGACAAGGACGGCAGCCAGAGCGAGGGCTCGAAGGACGAAAACGAAGAAACGGACAAGGCGCGCACCCGACTCGGCTACGAAAAGGTGAAGAAGCCGGCATACGTCCCGCAGACGTGGGCCGAATTCATCCCGAAGGGGCCGATGCTGGACACGGGGAGTGCTTCTCAGCCGCAGAGCCAGTGATGCGCTGCGGCGGCTGAGGCGGAGGGGTTCGGGGCGCTCCGGGCGCCAAAGCAGTTACCACTGCCCGGAGTTGACCTTCTTCAATCACAGATCCGTCGCCCGCGTGTGTGAAGTCTGTAACTGATCGCAGCCGCCGCTGGATGCGCGGGCGCCGGACGATAGAGTTCTGTAGGGCGCTCGTTGATATGGCGCTTATCCGGGAGGCGGTACGGGCTCCCCGGAACACGACGACATGGGGGAAGGTTCACCATGGCCGGCTTCAAGGTAACCGAGCACGAGCTCGAGAAGCTCTCGGGCAGGATCGACAGGGCCAACAACGAGATCAGGGGCGAGATCAAGCGCCTCGGTGGCGTGATCGAGCAGATCGCAGGCGGCTGGAAGGGTGAGGCCGCCAGCGCGTACCACCGCCTCCAGGAACGCTGGAACACGGACGCGAACAAGATGAGCGACCTCCTCATGGACATGAAGGAAGCCGTGGACTCCTCGCGCAAGAACTACAACGCGCAGGAGCAGCAGCAGAACGCAGAGATCAGCAAGATCATGTCCGACTTCGGCTGATCGGTCTCTCTTTGGGGCTTCCACCTCGCCCTCCGCTCTCCACTGAACTTCTTCCTGAAGGGGAATGACGATGTCGATTCTCGTCAACTACACCACCATCACCACCGCCGCCCAGGATGTACGCAAGACCGCCGGCCACATCAAGGAACGGCTGCAGGACATTGAGGACGCGGTCAGGCAGGTCGCGCAGAGCTGGGAAGGTGAAGCCCAGGAGGGCTACCAGCGTAAGCAGCGCGAGTGGGACAAGACCGCCGCTGACCTGCACCAGACGCTGATGAAGATCGCCAAAGCGCTGGACAATTCGGCTGAAAGCTACAGGGGTACCGAGAAGGCGAACGCCCAGATCTGGGGCTGAGTCCTCCGATCCAGCCGGGTCAGCCGCCTGGCGACCCGGCTCAAGTCTGCGGCCCAGCTGGCGTGTTGAGCGTCGGCTGGGCCACAAGCGGCTCGGCACCTGCTTCTTTCCCCTGCCGCTCCTCATCTGATCCGACGCAATTCCGCATTTCGTATTCTGTATTCCGCAAGGCAACCCTGGGGGGTCCTGAACATGGGGGTCCTGACGCCCCGTACGCGTACGAGTGGAACCCGCGCACTACAGCGGGCCGTTGGCGTACTCGCGGCAACGGGCGTCTGCCTCGCATCGGCCGCAATCCCGGCCTCGGCCGATACAAAGGAGCCCAAGGACCCTGGCGACGTCAACCTCACCGCCAGCTCCGAGTGCAAGTTCGGCGGCAAGAACTTCCCGTCAACGCCATGGTCGCTCCAGCGCATACTCCTGGACCAGCTGCGTGACAAGGCCACCGGCAAGGGCGTCACGGTAGCGGTAATCGACACCGGCGTAGACGACTCGAATAAACAACTGGCCGGCCAAATGGCCTCCGGCGGCAAGGATTTCGTCGGCAAGGCGAAAGACGGCACTACTGACATCGAGGGCCACGGAACCAAGGTCGCAGGCATTATCGCGGCCAAGAAAATTCCGGGCACGGGCTTCCAGGGCATCGCCCCTGGCGCAAAGATCCTCCCGCTGCGCTACACGGGCGCGGAGGAGAAGCAGGGCAACTCGAACACGATGGTGGCGGCGATCAATTACGCGATCGACCAGAACGTCGACATCATCAACATCTCTTCGGACACCACGGACCGGAAGAACCCCCCGCCCCTCGCCGCCGCCATCAAGAAGGCCGTGGACAACGGCATCCTGGTCGTCGCGGCCTCCGGAAACGACGGCGCGGACGGAGAGTCCAAGGAGACCTACCCGGCGGCCTACGACGGCGTCCTGGCGGTCGCCGCCTCGGACCGCAACGACGAGCGCGCCTTCTTCTCACAGGCCGGCGACTTCGTCGACATCGCCGCTCCCGGCGTCGGCATGGTCTCGACGGTCCCGAAGGGCGGCCAGTGCACCGACGACGGTACGAGCTTCTCCGCTCCGTACGTCGCCGGAGTAGCCGCACTGCTGATGGAAGAGCACCGCGACTGGACCCCGGAACAGGTCGCGACCCGCATGCAGGAAACGGCCCAGCGCCCGACGACGGACCCGAACCGCTACGTGGGCTGGGGAGTGGTCGACCCGATCGCCGCCCTCGAGTCGGACGGCAAGACACCGGGCAGCTCCCCGAAGCCGGAGCCGCCGGCGGCGAGCGCTGAGCGAGTTGAGCCGATGGCGGTGACGCTGGGGGAGACCAGGGCGGAGCGCGATCAGAGGGTGGCCACGTACGTGATGGGGCTCGGCCTGGTCCTCGTGCTGACGGCGGCCGGTAGCGGGGTGGCCGTCCGGGACTGGCACCGTAAGAGGTCCAACTCGGGCGCGGAGTAGGAAGACTTCAGAACTTCAGGGCAACGCAAGGCACAGGGGAGAGGAACGGGGAGATGTCTGACAAGAGCAACGGGCTCAGGGTCGATCTGAGTGCTCTGGACGAGGTTGTCCAGAAGCTGCGCTGGCTCGTGGACGAGACCAGTGGGGTGGAGAAGAAGGCCAAGTACAACACGAATCTCCCGCCGAACGCCTTTGGTATGTCCGGGGGGACAGCTTCAAACGGAGATGCTGTTGCGTTCCGAGAGGCCGGCGACCTGTATGCGGCTCATGATGAGATGAAGCTGCAGCTTGAGAAAATCATCAAGAAGCTCAACGGACTGATCGACAAGTTCGGGACCGACACAAAGAAGGTCAGGGACACGTACGCGAACCAGGAGCACGGGGTCAAGCGCAACATGGGTGACGGCTCCAGTGGCAGCAATGACGGCGTTTACGGATAAGCAGAATTCGTTCATTGGCGGCTGACGGAGGGGTTGATCCAGGTGAGCAATGACGGTCCGAAGGTGCACAGCGTTACCCCGGAGGCCGAGGGGGATGGCGAGCACCATGACGGTAGTGGCATCAGGTGGTGGGGTGGACCTGATGCGGAGGAACACCAGAAACAAGTAGAGGGAAACCATGACTCCCTCCTGAGTTCGAACACTAACGCCCAGGGTGATCGGCGGCCCGACCGGGTAGCGGATCACCGGCAGGGTGAGGCTGCGCCGACCAACTTCTTCGATTACTCGATCAACGGGATGAAGGAGATGGTCAACTCGGCACAGCCAGACCAGATCGACGAGGTCCGGCTGAACTGGATGCAGGTCTTCGAATGGCTCTCCGGCGGCGACTCACAATCCGATGCGCGGACGGATGTTGAGGCCAAGGACAGCGTCCTCGGCATGCTCAAGGCTGCGGTCACGAACGTGACGGAGCACTGGGAGGGGCAGGCTGCGGCCGCTTTCACGCGAAAGGCCAATGAGATTGCCATCAGCATTCAGAACGCCTCGCGATTCGCCAAACTCACAGCACAGCAAATCGAGCTTGCCAACAACGACTTGAAGGAAGTCCGGACGAAAATCGCGGACATCGAGGAGCCTAATAAGGTCTCCTCGTTCGGCGACTGGGTCTCTGATGGCGGTGAGCAGAACGACGAGCAGGCAATGAAGGACCTCAAAAACGGGGTCAGGGCCGACGTCGTGGCCGCGGCGAATGAAGGAGAGCTGTCCGCTGGTATGGAGCGGAAGCTGCAGGCTGTGGCTCTGATGGAGCAGCTGGCGGCTAACTACACGACTTATGCTCGGAACCTGCGGAGAAACAGCTCCACCCCGATTGACGACGACAAGAAGGGGATCGGCAAGCCGAACGAGGACCTGGAACACGGAGGGCCCATCGGTATCCCGGGAGCGGGGATCGGCGGCCCGGGCAAGGCTGGCGGAGCAGCCAAGCCGTGGAGTGCGGGCCTGCCGAAGAAGATTGATGCGGCTCCCACGACGCCTCGGGATAGGGGCATCACAGGTGGGTCCCAGCTTCCGGGCGCCAAGACGAACATCGACAGCATCTCGCCGGGCCTGACGGGAAAGAACACGCTGCCGAATTCCGGGGGGCTCCCTGGTCCCGGTGGTAGCGGCCCCGGCGGCACAGGAGGCACTGGGCTCGTGCCAGGTGGTGGGCCTGGCCTCGCTGGTGCAGGTCGCGGCGGGACTGGTCCCGGAGGTCGCCCCGGTATTGGCGGCATGGGCGGTGCTGGCGCGAACCGAGGAACAGGGGGCCGCGCCGCTGGTGGCCGCCCCGGTATGGGCGGTATGGGCGGCATGGGAGCCGGCGCTGGCCGTGGTGGTGCAAGCGCTGGCGGCCGCGGTGCACTGGCGAAAGCCCGGGGCGGAGTGGTCGGCGCTGCCAAGGGAATCGGCGGCAAGGGCAATGGCGGCGGTGCGGGACTGCACGGCAGCCGTGGTGGAACCCAGCGCGGCGCAATGGCTGGTGGCATGGGCGCTGGCATGGCAGGCCGCGGTAACGGGCGTGGAGACGACAAGGACCGGGGAGACCGCCCCGACTACCTTGTCGAGGACGAAGAGACGTGGATCTCGGAAGAGGACCGCAACCGGAACGTGCCTAGGAACATCGAGTAAGCGCGTGAGCGAGCCAGCGGGCATGCATCCGCTGGCTCGCGTATGAAGGCTGGTCAGTCCAGCTGTAGTTGAGCGAGGAGCAAGGAATTGAGTGTCAAGCGACTCTGGTCAGTAACCGGGGCCCTGGCGATGGCAGGGGCCTTGCTCCTCACCTCAGCGCCCACTGCGTCAGCCGATTATGTTCGTGACAAGCAGTGGACCTTGGACGCCTTCGACGTCGAAAATGTCTGGCAGGAGTCACGAGGGCGAGGGGTAACAGTTGCTGTAGTGGATACCGGCGTCCGAGGAAGTCATCCTGACCTCAAAGGGCAGCTGGTCAAGGGGAAAGACGTCACCAATGGCTCCAACCCGCAGTTGGACGTCAATGGGCATGGCACTCGGATGGCGAGCCTCATCGCGGGTCGCGGGCACGGCCCAGGTAATGCAGATGGAGTGATGGGCCTGGCTCCCGAAGCCAAGATCATGCCTATCCGTGCTTCAGATGGGGAAATGGGCGGCTTTGATGAAAGGCGCTGGGCAGATGGAGTTCGTTACGCTGTCGACCACGGTGCTGAGGTAATCAACCTTTCGTTCGTTGATGATGCCGCCCGCCCCGGTTCTCCTGGAGCACAAGCAATTGCTTACGCTCAGGAGAACGATGTGATCGTCGTGGCAGGTGTTGGTAATGATGGGATCGATGAACTGGAGTATCCGGCGAAGCTACCTGGTGTAGTTCGTGTCGGTGCGATTGATGAGTCCCAGAACCTTTGGGAGAACTCAAACTACGGCAGTGGAATCACCCTGATTGCCCCGGGCGAGAACATTGTCGCAGCGGACCACACGGTCCCTGAAGAGTACTCCAGCGCATCTGGCACCTCGGACTCCTCAGCCTTCGTATCGGCTACAGCTGCATTGGTCCGCTCCAAATTTCCGGACCTAACCGCAGGCCAGGTGATCAACCGTCTGATCAAGTCAACCACCTTCCTCGACCACAAGGTTGACAAGGTCCCCGACGAGAAGTTCGGCTACGGAATGATCCGCCCGAACAAGGCCCTGCGGATGGACATCCCAGCTGGCCCGAAGGCCGGTCCGCTGCCGCAAGCTCCGGCGGAGAAGGAATCTGCTGCTCCTGAGACCCAGGGGGGCCAAGATTCGGCTTCGGCTGCTCAGAAGGACAGTGACTCTACCTCCGGCGCTTGGCCTCTCATCATCGGTAGTGCCGTGGCGGCGTTGCTCGCCTGCGCGATCATCATCGCCATCGTGCTCAGCCGTCGTCGGAGCTCATGAATGAGTGGCCCGATGGCCTAAGGGCACATGCTCCGGCTTCTCAGGAAGCCGGGAGCTCACTGCTGGGTCGATCGCTTATAGAGATCCCGGCGTCGCCGAGCCTTCGCTTCCTGCTGTGCTGCTCGGCTTGAGAGCAGTTGAACCGTGCAGCAATTAGTGGCTGGAGGCAGATGGTGGAGGATCGAGAAGAGAGCAGCCTGATAGCCAGTTGCATGGTCTGGACGGGCACAGTCGGAGCGATCTTGTGTCTGCTGCTACAGGAAAGCGCATCACCGCCGCGTTGGGATCTTCTGGCCTGCGTCATGGTGTCGGCTGTTGGCATTTCTTGGCGGTTGAGGAGTCAGCAACTGCAAAGAAAGAGGGCTCCATTGGAGCCCAGCGGCCCAATCTCTGGTCAAGCTCCTCCCATTCGGTTGATGGGGCGCTGGACGGCAGTCAATCAGGGTTTCCGTACCTCGCTGCTCGTGGCGGCTTGCACTGTCCTCCTTCTGATAGCGGGCTTTCAAGACAGTGACGTTGCTGCTGGGGAAGACACTCCGGGCTGGGTCACACTGGCCGGCAGTAGCTATGTCGGCCTCATCATCTTGGTCTGGTCTGTGGGATCCCGTGCAGCAAAGGCTGCGGAAGGGTCGAAGACGGCTTCTCGCGTAGAGCAGGCGGCTCAGGAAGGGCTGGCCCGTGTGTTGCCGGTGTCGGTAGTCGGCCCGGGTGTTGGGACTCATGCCCCGCCTCCGCCGAGCTCGTTCCTGAACTTCGACCCTGCTCAGCCTGGTCCTTATCCCTCGAAGCGGTTCCGGGAGGGGCGTACCAAACGTCGGGCGGCTGCTCTGCAGCTTGTTACCGGCCAGGGTGGTACGAGGGCTCTGTTCCTGGAGCGTCCGTTGGGAGCGGAAACACTGGCGGCTGTACTCCACGGACGCCGGGGCTGGCTCTATTGGGTGCCAACCGGCGCGGTCACCCGCCCGGGTTGGTCGGCGCCAGCTGTTCTGGCTCTGGACAACGGCCGCTATGTGCGTGGATGGACGCAAGACGCTCCGCAGTTGGCCCTGCCTCAGGGGGAGGAGATGGGGGCGCATCGAGTCCGGGGGTATGTGCAAGGACTTCAACCGGTGCAGGCGTCTGTCCTGTGCGACCAGCAACCGCGGTGGCTCGGCTTTCTGTTCCTTGGGGTAATCGGGCTCATGGGGGTTCTGACGCTTTTTCTGGGAACCCCGGGATCTGGGTTCATCAGTGATGCCGTACCGGTCATCCTGATAGCTCTCGCGACTTACTTCATCGGCGTACGAGTTGCTCGGTATCGCTCGCTCAAGGAAAGCCCAGCTACCACTCTTGCCGGTGCTGGTTGGGCGTCCTCCAATGATGGAGCGTCGTTGTCCCAGAGGGCGATAGACGGATCTGTTCCCCCTCCGCCTCCTCCGAGGCCTCCAACTAAGTAGAAGTCTCGGCTCTCAGCCGACTGGAAATGTTTAGCCGCACGCGACCGTAGTAATTGAAAACGGGGACGGGGATATCAATGGATACGTTCGGAGTCCAGCCAGGTGACCTTGATGGCTACGCCAAGCTAATTGATCGAGCTGGCGACGATATGGTGGCTGCGGTGCAGTTCGTGCGCGACAACGTGGATGTCGAGCAGTCAGGAGCTGGCAGCGTCATATGGGACATGATGGTTGACGCGCATCGTCAGCATTCAGAAGTGGTCTCTCAAACGCTCGCGCTCTACAAGGAGGTACTGACTGCGTCTTCGGACGAGTTGGTGCGTTCGGCTCAGTATTATCGAAGCACCGATAAGGCGGAGGCAGCGCGGCAGGACGCAACCTACCCTGCAACGAAGACACCAGATGGCCCAGACATGATCGATGAAGTGATCGCGGGGTCTCTGCCGAGCTTCCGTGACACGGAAGATGCGCAAAGTAAGCTGAAGATGGATGCCGATCCTGGATTTGGGGATCGGCTGGAAGCCGCGACTATCGGCCGGGTAGAGAGCGGGTTGGATAATTCCAACGGGACAGCCTGGGGGATGATAAACGCGGGGACTGGGATGGTCCTGGACCTCGCTAGTCCGACTGCCCTTATCAATGAGGGGCTTAAGCTCCTGGGCTGGGACCCGCTGGGAGATCTAGCCCAAACCGTGGGCGGTAACTGGGAAGGATTTTCTGAAGCCGCCCAGGTCTGGGGAAAGCTTGCTGCGTTCAGTTCCGCAGTCTCGACCAATGTGCAACGCGGGGCCGGAGCTGTGTGCATCAACTGGAACGGCATGGCTGCAGACGTCGCGTTCGACTACTTCAACGGGCTTGCCGAAAAAATAGCGGGGGCGAAACCAGTCCTTGAGGAACTGGATCGGATCTATCTGGAAATGGCCGGTCATATCAGTTCGTTCATCGACGTTCTGAAGGCTGCTATGACCCTGATCGGAGACCTTATAATTCAGGCAGTTTTTGCGGCTGCTGCTGGCAGTGCCGCCGCGACAACGGGCGTTGGGTTGTTCGTGACGGCTGGGGCGTATGCTGTCGTGGGCAAGAGAATCATGGATGTCATCAACGTTTTCAACAAGACCATGCAGGCCCTCACGATGCTCTATGTGACGATGAACTCTGCTCAGGCGGCTGGACAGAATGTCACGGTAGCTAAGTTGGACGAGATGAAGAAGTTTCCGAAGCCTGGCGGTTCCTACGACAACAAGCTTGTTTAATCCCGAGCGTAGGGGGCTCAGCCAAGAGTTGGTTGAGCCCCCGTTGCGGCCAGAGTTAGTACAGTGACCAGCCCTGGGCGTCGTGGCGACTCTTTCCAGTGGGACGGCGGTTCTCTTGCTGCTCTCCTGAGAGCTCCTGCTCTATTTTGGAGAGTTCCTGCTCGCCCTTGGCGGCCAATTCTTCACGCTCGGAGTCGGATAGTCCATCCCACTTCTCTTTAAAGTCCTGTATTCCTTGGGTCAGGGCCTCAGCGTATGCCGGAATGCTAATGGCTTCCCTGATTCCAACGCGACCTGAGAGTATCTCCTGGGCCATTTCCTTGAGCGGACTGTCTCCTTTGATTTTGGCAAGACTCTCCATGGAGTCGCGAAGCATCTTTGCGCTGGCAGGATCTCGTCCGATCGCCAGGAACTCCGAGTTGTCGGGTTCCTTGTGTGGGTCTGAGGCATTCGTGTTAGTCATCGCGTCTTCCTGGATCTGATAGGAAAAGGGTGCGTCTTTCTGGGGCATGATGTTAGCCACGGGTTAGTTGCGATGCGATGGGCCCGTCCGCACTCGTCACAAGAGGTGGTCGGCCTTTCCCGCCTTGATGTCGCGGATCATCGTACGCAGCGCCTCGCGGGAGTCGGTGAGATAGGTGTCCTCAGACCCCGTCACCGCGATGTACGCGTTGCCAGCGCTGTCCGTGCCTATACGGAAGCAGTTCGCTCCCTCGGCGCAGAACGGCTCTTCCCAGATTATGTCGGTCATGAGGGGCCTTTCTCAGAGGTGGCGGGCGATGTCATTGATGAGGTCGCGTGACTCAGCGGCTGTGAGTGCCGCGGCTTTCATCCAGTCCAAATGGGTACGGTACTTCTCGAGTTGGGCCTGGGCATGGGTGAACTCCGGGCCATGTGCGGAGTCCAGTTCCACGGTGTCGAGCTGTGGGACGACCCCTTCCGCGTAGATCACCGACTGCCCGGCGCCGGGGAAGGCTCCGGCTTTGAAGGTGATGACCCGGACCTCGACGTTGTCGAGCTCGGACATGGCGCACAGATGGTCCAGCTGGGCGCGCATCACCTTGTCGCCCCCGAACTCGATGCGCAGAGCTGCCTCGTGGACGTATCCGACGTACGAGATCGGAGCCTCGCGATGCAGCACCTGCTGCCGCTGCAGGCGTAGGGCCACGCGCAGTTCCACCTCCTGGGCCGAAAGCGTCGGCAGTGCGGCACCGAAGAGGGTCCGGGCGTACGCGTCGGTCTGCAGGAGCCCAGGCACGTGCACGGTTAGGCCTGCGCGCACGCTCTTGGCGTGCCACTCCAGCTCCGCGATGTCCAGGAGTCCGGCGGGGAGTTGGCCGCGATACGACTCCCACCACCCCCGGGTGCGGTCGGCGGCTATTTCCGCGAGGGCGTCGACGTAGGCCTGGTCGTGGCAGTCGTAGTTGCAGGCGAGTGTACGCAAGCGCTCGGGCGTGATGACGCGCACGCCGGACTCGATATTGGAGATCTTGGTGCGGTCGAGCCCCAACAGGCCTGCGGCGTATTCGGTGGATACCTCCGCTGCCAGGCGCATCTTGCGTAGCTCCGCGCCAAGTCGTCTCTGGCGCTCGGTCGGTGTGGTCCTCGGCGGCATGGCCGTCAGTCTGCCTCTCGGAGGTGTGACCGGTCCACCGATGTGGTGGCAATTGCCTGAAATAAGTGGCACCGTGCCACTCCGCGTTCTATGTTGAGCACCACGACAGTCGCTCAACATCCGTTCAAGCGCTGGGAGTTACCCATGACCGTCACCACGACCTGCTTCGCTGCCCCTGAGAAGTCCCGGGTCCAGCCCGCCCCCGAAGACCTCAAGTACAGCGTCACGCTCCCCGGCCTCCCTCGCCTCACCAGGCATCGCCCGCGGCGCCACCCGTCACATCCTGGACGCCCACGGCCTGCACTACCTGAGTGATGCCGCACTGCAAATCGTGGGAGAGCTGGCGAGTTGCGCCTGCCGCTTCACGCCCCACACGGAGGTGTACCTATCACTGCGGTACAGGGAGGACGCCTTGCGCGTGGCCCTTTACGACGGACATCCGCAACACGAGAACGCGCGGCTCGTTGCTGCCTGCGATGCCCGGCGACGGGCAGCACTCCGGCTCCTGGCCTGTGTGGTGAGGGCATGCGGCGGGGATTGGGGCTACGGGGAAGCCAGGGAACCTGGCGGCGGAACCCGTATGTGGGCAACCCTGCCGATTCAGGGGGCGGCGGAGTATGGCGAGGCGTAACCGTCCAGAGGCAGGTCTCGTGCGGTCCGGTGGTGGCGGGGCCGGGTGTGCCTTTGCTCTGCCGCGGTCGCCTTACGAAGCCGTGGTGCCAGTGGGGAGAGCGGGGTTGATGGTGTCTACGATGCCTTGGTGCCGCACGCTGGTGGGGTTTGAGGGAAGACGACCGCGCCGTCGAAGCTCTGTGCCGGTGGCAGTCGATAGGAGCGAGCTCTGATGAGCAGCAATGGGCCCGGACCGGGCCACGGCCCCCAGGGGGCGCCCCCGCAGCCAACTCCGCCCCATGTTTCGCAGGTCCCGCAACAGCCCGCGCACGGATTTCCGCAGCACGCGCAGCAGGCGTCCCCCGCCCAACAGCAGGCCGTGTCCCCGCAGTCGGCATGCGGCTATCCGCAGGGCTTCACGGGACCGGGCTTCCCGGGACAGCAGCCCGCGCTCCCTGCGGGGCCACGCAAGAAGAGCAGCACCGGGCTGATCGTCGGGCTTCTCGTCGCGCTCGTCGTGTTTGGTGCGGCGGGCGGTGCTGCATGGTTGGTGCTCGACGCCGGTGACGAGGGCGGGCCGCTGTGGAGTGTCCCCACTCAGGCCTACACCCTGTCGGGTGTGGACGAGGTGGACGGCGTCTGGTTCACCGACGAGGCCGTGGTCCAGACAGCGGCCGACGGTGTGAAGGCGTACGACAAGGACTCGGGTGAGCGCTTGTGGGAGAAGCCGCTTCCGGGATCCAGAAATGTGCCATGTCTGGCCCCGGCGGAGTCCTCCGGGGACATCGGCTTCGTCGCCTACGGGGCCTCGGACGAGGGCGGGACACGTCAGATCTGCGATCACCTGGTGGCGTACGACCTCAAGTCCGGCGCGGAGCTGTGGAACAAGAAGCTCGAGGTGAAGGACGAATTCGGCATGGGCAACGACCTGTCGGTCGCCCGGGTCGACGATGTCGTTGTTGTCAGGACGGAGCGGGAGCACCTGGCGCTGAAGGTGTCCGACGGCCGCGCGGCCTGGGATGTGAAGAAGGCGGTCACAGCCGTCTGCAATGACGAGGGCGCATACACCGGCGGCAAAAACCTGATCCGGGTACGTAGTTGCTCCAAGGGCGACCCGCTCGACGACGGGAGCAACTGGAACGAGATCTCGCTGATCGACCCCGAGTCCGGGACCGCGAAGTGGACCACCCGGGTCAAGACCGGCGACGCAGAGAAGGTCGCCTCGACCTCCCCGATCGTGATTCGCACGGAGAAGAAGAGGATGTACTCCGTCGACGAGACGAGTGGGCGCGTCCGGCAGGCGCTCGAGGGCAGCGCGGGCACGTACATCACCCAACTCGCAGATAACGGCAGTCCGTGGCGGCAGATGACGAGCTCCGGAAGCGTCTTCGTGGTGGCCGGCTCTCATCCTGGCGATCCCGACAGCAGTAACCAGTCCATGGCCGCGTACGACCTCAACAGCGGCGAGCGGCTGTGGGAGACGGACCGCGAAGACGGCATCGGCTACTTCCCTGTGCGGGCGAAGACAGACGGCAAGCTTCTCGCCTACAAGCGGACTGCGGCCGAGAGGCCCGAACTCGTTGAGGTCGACATGCAGAGCGGTGACACTACGACCTTGCTCAAGTACCCCGAGGATGTTCGGAAGAAGATGAGCGCCCTGGCCCGCCCGTTCTGGAACGACGGCCGGATTTTCATCGCCAGCCTTGGGGGCAGCATGGCCGGTGAGTCGTACGGTCTTGTGGCGCTGCCGACGAAGGTGCAGTGAAGGTCGTTGAAGTGACTGTGGCCATCTCGGGCTTGGCCTTCAAGCGTCGGCTGTTGCGATCCCCGTGAGCAGTGGAGGGGCCGATGGCGTGCCCACAGGCCTATGTTCTGTGGTGTCCCGGCCAAGCGCTAGGGTGGCCTGCCCGCTGATCGGTCGCTTCCGATGACGCGAGTCCCCAGTGGTGCCGAGAGTGGATGAAGCAGTCGACCTAGGGGGTTGAAGCGTGAGGTTCAAACGGGGCCGGTCGGCGGTGGCGGCCGGAGTGCTGGCGGGGGCTTTGCTCTTCACCTCGGCCCCGCCGGCCGCGGCGGACGACGTCAGGGACCAGCAGTGGATGATGGACGTCTTCGCCTTCGAGGACACCTGGCAGCATTCGCAGGGCGAGGGCGTCACTGTCGGCGTGGTCGATTCGGGGGCGGACGCCAGCCATCCAGACCTGGCGGGCAACGTCCTCAAGGGCAAGGACTTTACCGGCGGTGGTGACGCCCAGAAGGACTTGGACGGGCACGGGACCGCCATGGCGAGCCTCATCGCCGCGCACGGCCACGGTCCGGGCAACGAGTCCGGGATGATGGGCGTCGCGCCCAAGGCCAAGGTCCTGCCCATTCGGGTTTTCCAGAAGCGCACGGACAAGACCCTGGACGAGGAGTGGGCCAAGGGCGTTAAGTACGCGGTCGACCACGGCGCCAAGGTCGTCAACCTGTCTCTGGGAGACCACAGTAACGGTCCCTCGTACGAGGCCAGGGAGGCCATCGCGTACGCCCACGCGCACGATGTCGTGGTCGTCGCGGGCGCCGGGAACGACCCGACATCGCTCATCTACCCCGCGGGCATCCGTGGAGTCGTCGCGGTCGGCGGCGTGGACAAGAACGCCGAGCGATGGGTCGGCTCGCCCTCCAGCACCAAGGCCAAGCAGCTGACGCTGATGGCTCCGGCGGACAAGGTCCTGGTCGCGGACCCGAACAGGCCAGAGGGCTACGAATTCACCGAAGGCACCTCCGATGCCTCGGCCTTCGTGTCCGGCGTTGCCGCTCTGGTGCGCGCGAAGTACCCGGATCTGACGGCCGGACAGGTCATCAACCGCCTGATCAAGTCCGCCTCCTTCCTCGGGCACAAGGGGCTCAAGGCGCCCGACGAGGACTACGGCTACGGCATCGTCCGTCCCCGCCAGGCGGTGACCATGGACATCCCCGCAGGCCCGAAGGAGGGCCCGCTCGGGCTGGTGAAGGCGCCCCCGCCGAGGGACCCAAATCCGGGCAGGGAAGGTGAACTGGACGGTTCGTCATCGGCCTACACGATGCTCTTCGTGGGCGGTGGTATCGCCGGAGCCGTCATCATTGCGGCCATCGTGGTGCTCGCGGTGTTGTCCCGGCGCCGCAACCGCCGGGGCGGGCCCGGCGGGGGGCCGTCACCGGGGCTCGTGCCACCCATGCCTGGTCAGGCTCAAGGATCTGTGCTGCCCATGCCTGGCCAGCCCCAGGGATCCGTGCCGCCGCCTATGCCCGGCCAGCCGCAGTGGTCCATGCCTCCAGCGCCGGGGCAGGTGCCGCAGGGGCCTCCGAACTACGGCCAGTATCCGCCGTCACAGGGACACTGACCGGCCCGGCGCACCGTTTGCCCGAACCATTGGATAGGGCCGGACGGTGTGTCGGGGCGGGTGTCCCGTACGCCCTACGAGCGGTCTCTCTGCGCCGCCTCGAACGTGCGCATGACCTCGTTCAGGGGCGGGGCGTCCGTGCAGGCGGCAGTGGCCCGGACCTCACCCTGGGGCGCCGCGGTCGCGGCAGACGCGGGCTGTGGGGTGGGGCGCGGCTTGTTTCGCTTCCCCGCTTGGCGGGCGAATTCTGCGAGTGCGTACGCTGCACGGGGCTATGGGCAGGGGAAGCGTGCGTCGAGTCCTGGCACAGAGTCGGAGTCGACCAAGTACGGGAGGATCAAGCTCGGATGAGCACCAACAGCCCTGCCCCGGGTGCGGGGCCGCAGTGGCAGCAGCCGCAGTACCCGCCGCAACCGTCACAGCCCGGCCAGGGGGTTCCGCAGCAGCCGATGGCGCCTCAGGCTCAGCCTTCGTCCCAGTCTCAGCACCAGTACCCCGGGGAGCCCTCGTCGCCGGTATTCGGGCAGTCGTGGCAGTCGTATCCCACCATCCCGCAGCAGGCTCAGCCGGGGCGGAAGAGGAATGTGGGACTGGTCGTCGGGCTTGTGCTGGTAGCAGTGCTTGTGCTCGGAGGCGGAGGCACCGCGGCCTGGCTGTTGATTGGTGCGGACAAGGATGCCGATCCGTTGTGGACTGCGCCGATCGTTGCCTCGCCCATGACGGACCTCGCGTCCAACCTCGTTGAGGTGGAGGGCGTGTGGTTCACCGACGAGGCCGTGGTGCAGGCGACGGCCGATGGCGTGAAGGCGTATGACAAGGAGTCGGGGAAGCAGTTGTGGGCGACGGGTCTCCCTGGGTCCGGCAATGTTCCGTGTCTTGCTCCCGCGGAGTCGTACGGCGGTATAGGCGTCGTGGCCTACCGGGCCTGGATGCCTGACGGGTCGCCGGGGATCTGTGACCGTGTTGCGGCGTACGACCTCGGCTCCGGCAAGGAGTTGTGGCACAAGCGGTTCAAGGTGGAGGACGAGCTCGACACCACTGAGTTGTCCGTGGCGCGGGCCGGAGACGTGGTGATCGTCAGGACCGAGCTGGAGCATGCCGCACTCAAGGCGTCGGACGGCAGTGTGGCCTGGGACGTGCGCGCGGCGGTCACCAAGGACTGTGGAGAGGGCCGTTACACGGGTGGCGAGAACCTGATCCGGCTGCGCAGGTGCGGTGTTGGTGATCCGTTTGAGGACGGCCGGGGGTGGGACGAGATATCCCTGATCGACCCGACTACCGGCAAGGCCGAGTGGACCCGGCGGGTCGAGAAAGAGGGGGCGGAGCTGGTGGTTTCGAGCGCCCCGATCGTCGTCGAAAGTGGTGAGAGGGACTGGTACCCCCTGGACGAGAAGGACGGGAAAGTGGGGCACGAATTCGATGGGTCCCCGGACTCGTACGCGTCCTCGCTCGACGACCAGGGTAGCCCTTGGCGCAGGATGACGCGTGTCGGCGACATTTTCGTGATCGCCGGTGGCCATCCCGGAGACGGGCCTGACAGTCCGGGCGGCGGACGGCAGTCGATGGCCGCGTACGACCTCAATACCGGCGAGCAGCTGTGGAAGTCGGATCCGGAGCAGGTGATCGACTTCTATCCCGTGGGTGCCGGGGACGCGGGCAAACTTCTGGCGTACAAGACCGATGGCCACGAGCAGCCGGAGTTGGTGGAGGTCGATGCGCGGAGCGGCGACGAGACCACCGTGCTCAGGTATCCGGAGGAGCTCGCGGAGCGGACGGGCGCGTTGCCGGGAGTGTTCCGGGACGGTGACCAGGTCTATGTCGCGAGCATCGAGGTCGGTGGGGTTTCCGGGTCGTACGGTTTGGCGGCACTTCCGACGAAGGAGCAGTAGTGGTGCAGCCCAACTCACCCCATCCCCAGCACGGTCAGCAGGCGTGCGGCGGTCCGCAGGCCTACGGCGCCCCGCCGGGCGGTGGTTACGCCCCTCAGCAGGCGCCTCAACAGGCCCCTCAGCACGGCTATCTCCAGAGCCCTTCCCAGTTACCTGCGCAGGGCCCTCTGCATCCCGATCCCGGTGGCCGGGGGTATCCGACGGTTGTCCCTGCGCCGCCGCCGAAGCGGGATCGTGCGGTCCGGGTCCTGATCATCCTGACCGCGTTGGTCGTGCTGGGCGCGGGCCTGGCCACGGTCTTCGTGGTCACTTCGGAGGACGAGAAACCTGCTGAGCCCGCCATGCCCGCCCCCACGCGCTACCAGCTGACGCTGCCGAAGAAGGTCTTCGACGGGAAGTACGACTTGGTGGACTCCTCCAAGACACCTCCCGTAGGCGATAGGCCCTGGCACCCGGCCGAGGTCGGCGACCGTAAGGGCATCTCCGGCGTTTACACAGACCCGGAGGAGATCGCGAACGACCTCTCCGTCTCCGGGATGTACGGGGACATCAAGCGGCCCGAGCGCGTGCGGGAAGCCCTGATGCGAGGTGCCGCGGACCGCGATGGCGCCGTGCCTGCGGTGGGCCCGAGAACATTCCGGTTCCACCCCGAGGAGTTGGCGGAAAGCGGGCTCGACGGCGTTCCTGTGCCCGTGAGTTGCGAGGTCGTGATCAAGAAAGAGGGCCAGGGGAGTGCCCGGGCGCTCCTGACCGTATGTGTCTGGGCTGACAAGGACACCGCCGCGGTCATGACGAGTATCTGGCGGAGTCCCGCCGTCGAGGACCCGGAGGATGTCGACCTCGAGAATGTGGCCTTCGAGACGCTGGCCCTCCGGAACGAACGGCGCAAACCGATCGACTGAAGCCCCACTGACGGGGCATATGGGCCATGCCCCGAGCGCCGCTAGGCTTCCGGTGCCGCCCGGTCGGCCGATCGCGGCGCACGGAACAGAGGGCAGGACAGTCATGGCATTCCAGGAGCCGCGGAACTCCGGCGGAGCGCAGTCGGGGAACGGTGGGCCGGTGACGGCGGACGCATTGCGGGACGGGTTTCGTGGTGAAGGGCAGGCGGAGCTCGCCGCCGGGCGGGCGCGGGCGGCTCGGCGGGCGCGGGGGTGGCTTGCCCTTGGCGTTGCCGTGATGTGTCTGGTGCTGGTCGGGGTGCGGCTCGGGCGTGGGGATGGGGTGGGGGTTTGGATGGCCTTCTACTTTGGTGGCAGCGTCGTCAGCGGGCTCGGCTTCGTACTGGCGAAGAACGGGCGTACGCGGTGGGCCACGGCGGCGATTCTCGTCGGGGTCGGGCTCGCTTCGTTCGGGGACAATCCGTTGGTGCGGTGAAGCCGGGACCGGCGGGGCGAGGCGAGGTGCCCCGACCTGCGGCAGGCTGATGCCGTCACAGGAACAGACTCACCAGCCACGCCAGCGCCGCCCCCGCGACCCCCACTCCCAACATTCCGATCACGGTCGGACGCAGCGCGCCGCGCCCCGCCGCGTCCCAGGCCCCGTCGAACGTCACCCTGCTGCGGCCGAACGGTGAATAGCCCGTACCCGCGCAGAAGACGCCGAGGCCGGTCAGGGCCAGGCCGCCGAGGAGACCGGCCGTCCAGCGCAGGGCGTTCTTGGCGGTGACGACCACGTAGCCGCCGTCGGTCGAAATTTCCGGGATCAGCGTTGGGCCGGGCTGCCGTCGCACCGAGAGCTCCGCGCCCTCCGGGTACCCGGCCTTGATGTCGACGTACGCTGAGGTGTCACGGGCGGCGGTGGTGCCCTTGGCGCCACCCGGGACGAACGTGCCGTAGCAGCGCATGTTCTGTCGTCCCTTGCGGCTGTTGCGGGCGGCGTTGTCCGGGTTCTTGACGGCGCACTCCGTCACCTTCAACTTGCCGTCGGCACCGGCGAGTCCGGCCGCGTACGCCCCCTCGTAGCCCGCGTAACCGATCACGAGCAGGCCCAGGATGAGGAGGACGGCGCTGCCGGTGCGGGAGAGGAGTTGTGACATGGGGCCGTCCGTCCTTTCGTAGGTAGGTCTGACGTCTGTGAGGAGCGCGAGGGGCGATGTCCCGCCCACTGGTCATGCGGAATACTTCCGTGGACGCGAGGTGAGGAGAAGCCCTGTGGCCAGGCAATCACAGAACCCCCAGAACCCCCAGAACCCACACGGCCCTCAGGGGCCCACGGGCTCGGGTCCGCAAGGCCCCGACGCCGCGTCCGACGGCAGCGGTGCGTGGGACGAAGCGCTGGAATCGGAGCAAGTGGCCTCCCTCAACTCCGCGTTGCGTCGTATCACCAACACCCCCGGTGCGAGCCCTGAGATGCAGGAGATGGCCAAGAAGCTGCTGTCCGGGCGGGTTTCGCTGCGCGACATCGTTGACGACCCGGATGGTTCACGGGCGCTCGGTAGTGGTCTGGCCTCGCTGCGGGGCAAATGGGAGGCGCTCTCGGAAGAGGACCGCGATCGGTTCCGGGCGGGGGAGCCGCTGTCCGGTGACGCCGCGGCGGGCGGCTCGGACAGTTCGGGTGGTTCGGGTTCCGGTGGTTCGGGCGCCGGTCGGGACGGTGCCGGACAGGGGCCCTCCCGTAAGAAGGGCCAGGGGCGGCACAGCGGGGGGTTCTCGCTGTACTGAGAGCGTAAACCGGTGAACCGGCCCGTCACACGCAGGAGTGGCCGAACTGGACCTTCGCCTCCGTGGTCGCGTACAAACTACGACTGCAGGGCCTCCTGACACTCGTTGTAATAGCAACCACGAGCTACCAAGAGGCCCTGTCCTCGTGCTCAGGCCGCCTCTCCTCGTGCCCAGGCGGCCTCCGCACCGATGAGGTGACCCTCAGAACAACCCGTGCCACATCTGCTCGACGATCAGCGACCACCACGTGTCCGGACCGGTCTGGGCCGAGCCGTCGATCGCGGCGAGTTGCTCCTGCAGTCCGGCCACCGCCGCGCCCGCCTCGTACGGGTCCATGCCCCGCATCTGCTGCCGGGTCTCGGCGAGCAGGGCGAGGGAGCGGGCGTAGGCGGGGACGGAGGTGTTGACGTAGCGGGCGGAGGCGGTGACCGGGTCGATGGCCCAGACCGCGCCGAGGCCGTCGGGCCGGGTGGAGCCGGGTACGCACTGCACGGAGATGACCGCGACGCCGTCCCAGCCGATCCGGGTGAGGTACCCGAGCGCCGCGAGCTTCTCCTCACCGGCCGGGCTGCGGCGCTCGCGCAGGTTCGTCGGTACGTCGGTGAACAGGCCGCCCGCGGGCGGGGTTTCGGGGCGGTCCGCGGTGAAGAACAGCGGGACGTCGGCGGGAAGTCCGGCGCGGGTCAGCGTGCCCTGTACGGCCTCCGGGAGTTGGCTCGCGGCGACTGCCTCCGCGTCGTAGAGGCGTACGCCGTCCTGGCCGAAGACGGCGGTCAGGTGCTCGCCCAGGGCCGAGTCGGTCAGCATTTCGGCGGGTTGCACCTGTGCGGGCAGCGGGGCGCGGTGCGGGCGGGGTGGCGGCGTCCGGCCTGCCAGACGGTGAGTCTGCTCGACCTGGGCGACGAGTGCGGCGATGCCTTCGGCGCGGGCCTCGGCGCGGGCGCCGTAGCTCTGCGAGCAGGTGAGATGGGCGTTCCGGAAGGTGTTGAGCAATTCGGCCGTGTAGCCGCCGGGCAGCAGGCTGGGGCGCAGGTCGGTGTGGATGGCGGTGACGCTCTCCGGCGGTACGCCAAGGCGTCGTAGTTCGGCCGCGACCTGGTACTCGACGGGCGGTTGGCCGGGAGACGACGTACGGAAGAGGGTCTTTTCCTCGCCCGACGCCGGGTCGGAAGCCGGGTCGGGGAAGGTGAACACCGCTGTGTTGCCGGGGCCCGTGGCCGGGCGGCCGTCGCCGCCGTCGCCGCCGTGCTTCTGCCGGTACATCTGGATGACCTCGTCCACGGGGATCGAGGGCCACACGGTCAGTTCGCCGGTACGGCGGTCCACCACGCCGCAGGCGTCGCCGAGTTCGGCGGGCGGCCGCCGCTCGCCCGTCTCCGGGTCGCGTTCGAGGGGCGCCGGTGCGGCCCACACCACCCAGCCGAGGTCGAACTCGCGCATGCGGACCTCACGGCGAGGAGTCGTCGCACCGCTCGGGTTGAGCCAACGGTCGGCGGCGGCGAGCGCCTGCTCCTGGCTGGTCACGAGGGAACTCCTTTACGGTTCGGCTGGCGTGGCTGCGCGTTCATGAGGCCGGAGCCTCGGGCGGGGGCAGGATGCGCAAGGCCTTGGCCCCACGCTCGGTCGCGACCAGAAGGATGCCGTCGGGCGACAGATCCGCTCCCGTGAGAGGCAGATCGCTGACCAGGAGAGCCAGGATCTCCTCGCTCTCCCGGTCCCATACGCGCAGATAGTCGGCGCCACCGCTGAACTCGTAGCGGGAAGCGGCCCGTTCCTCCTCGGAGGGCCGCACCACCTGGCTGGGGTCGACCTGGCTGGGATTGAGCTGACTGGGGTCGGCGCCTTCGGGCAGATCCGGCTGCGTGAGCCCGTGCAGGAGCAGCGCCGCGTCGCCCGGGCCCGGTACGGGATGCGCTCCGGGGGTGCCGGCCGGAACCGCGAGCGCGGCCACGGCGCAGGACCGGCCGTCGGGCCCAGGCCCGGGCTCGGGCCCGGGCAGCGCGCCGACGGTCACGGCACTGACCCCGTGGACCGGCACGCTCCACAGCGTCTCCCACGGCAGATCGAGGCCGAGCCGCCGCACCGCCGCCGCGTACTCGGGAAGGCCGTCCTCGACGAACGCGCTCTCCAGGAGCGCGGCACGGAACGCGGCATCGGCCTGGGTACGGGTAAGCAGCGGAGCGATGCGCAGATACGTCCGCGCGGGCGCGCCCAGCGACTCGATCGGTACGGCCTCCATGGCCGACCGCAGCGGAACCGGATCCGCGTGCACGAAGAGTCCCGGATCGGTGAGGAGCTGTGGCAGCAGCCCGGCCTCAAGGGTGTGCCCTGCTATGTGGTCGCGTACATAGGGATCCGCCTTGCTCCAGTCCTGCTCGGGAACGGCCGACAGGAGGGCGGAGGCGATCCGGGACTGGGCGGTGCGCACCTGGGGCAGCCCGGCCCGGACCGCCTCGGCGACGGCCGGGTGCTGCAGCCGAATCACGACCCGTCCGGGTACGTCGGCGTCCGCCGCCTCCGCTGCCGCGTCCGTCGCGTCCGCCGAGTCCGCTGCGTCCGCCGAGTCTGCTGCGTCCGCCGCGTCCGCCGGGCCCGGCGTCTCGCTCGCCGTCTCGTCCAGCTCGACGAAAGGACCGACGAGCATCAGCCCGTCCTCGACGGCCTGTTCCAGATCCTGGCCGCCGAGTGCCCCGACGAGCCGTGTCCACAGCGCCATCGGTACGCCGGAGTCCTCGGCCAGAGCGAGCGGCGCGAGCAGGGAACGCAGCACCTGCGGATCGCTGCCGAGCCGTGTGGCGTGCAGGTCGAGCGCCTCGCCGACCGACGACGGGAGCTGCCGCTCGTCGCCCGGGTCGAAGCCGTCCGGCGCCATCAGGATCGACTGGACGCACAGCTGTACCACCAGAGGGCTCGTTCCCGCTCGGCCGGCGATGGCGGCGGCCAGTGCGGTGCGGGTCTCGGCGTCGGTGGTGAACGCGAGCTCCGGCGCCCCGAGTTCGGGGGACAGGGCCGCCTCGGCGTGCCGCACGAGCCCCTCCGGGTCGGCCCATTCCGGTTCGTCGAGGTCGATGACCTGGGCGGCTCCAGCGGGCAGCCCGTCGACGAGCTCCGGCACGCAGGCGCGGGGAACGTCCGCGAGGAGCCGTACGGTCCCGGACGCGGCGAGCGGCTTGAGCACGTCCCGCACCACGCGCGCGGGCTCCCCCACGGCCCGGACCGGCCCCGCCCGGTCGACATCGGGGACGACGACGGTCGCGGGCGTCTCGCGGGCGGCCAGCTGGTCGAAGACCTCCTGGGCCGTCGGCGCCCGCAGATCGTAGTGATCGGCGAGCAGCCAGGTCAGCTGTGCGGCGGTCAGCCCTCGCGGGTCCGGCACCGCCGGGGCTGGCAGCTCCGGGGGCACGGTGGACGGGTCCATGTCGTTCAGCGGCAGACGCTTGCGGAACTCCGGGTCGCACATCATCAGGAAGCCGCCGACCAGCCGGGACACTCCGCTGCCGGGACTTCCCGTCAGGACGATGACGCGCGGCGCCCCGGGCCATTCCATGCGCCAGGCGGCGAGCGCACGCAGCGCTGCGGTACGGCCGCCAAGGTGCGGGTGCGGTACGTACTCGCTGCCCCTGCTCATATCCCTGCCTTCCGGAGTGCAAGCATCCGTGCGTGCCTCTGCGCGTGGCTCTGTGCATGCCCTCTGCGCGTGCCTCTGTGCGTGCGCGTCGACCCTGTCGATCCTACGGTTGCGCTCGTGGCGGTCTCTGCGGGCTCGGCCCGGGAGGTCCCGGCCCCTGACCTGGGGGCCGATGCCCCCTAGGGCGCGCCCCCTAGCGCTCCCTGGGGACGACGACAGTCGCGTTCAGACGATGTCATCGCCGTAGGCGGCGAGGTCCCAGGTGCTGTCCTCGAATTCGTAGCCCTCGAGGATGTTGGCCCAGACCTCGCCGCGGGCGGCCGGGCCGTCGATCTGTTCGCACCAGGCCGTGAGCGAGGCCCGGGCGTCCTGATGGTCGATGTCGTACGGGAAGTGAACGCGCCGGAATTCGTCGAAGAGCCGGACCATGGCGAAGAATTGGGACAGGCTGCTGCCCGCCAGGGGTTCGTGCATCCCGCCGGTGGTGTCCCGCCAGAGCTGTCCCGTCGCGCCGTCCAGGAGCAGTCGGGAGTACATCCAGTGCCCGAGCTCGTAGAACGGGCCACTGGTGGGGGCCTCGACCTTGGCCTGCTGTCGCCAGGGCGCGTCAGGGCCTGTACTGGGCCAGGGCACTTCGACGAGTGCGCGGCCGCCGGACGGTGGTGTGATGCCCAGGTGCAGCAGGCTACGGATGTCCGGGAGGCCGGTGTCGGTGAGGAACCGCCGGGCTCCCCGGTGGATCAGGCCCGCGGGGAGCTGATCGGGGTCCAGGCGGTGGCAGCTGCCTTCGCCGAAGGTCTCCTCGAACCAGTCGCGCAGCCCCTCGCCGCGGAGCGCCGCGGCCGCGCGCTCGGGCAGCGGCCAGAGCGCGGCGGTGGTGTGCGGCGCGACCACGGGTTTGACGGGGAACGGTTCGGGGTGCTCCGGCAGGTTCTCGTCAAGGACCCGGATGCCGAAGATCCCCGGTCTACCTGCGAGAACCCAGCGGCCACGGTCGCTTTCGAGCCGGACGGCGTCGGTCACCGGTGCCGGGCAGCGGGGCGGCAGCGGGCCGGTGCGAACGGTCTCGCTCTGCCAGGTGCCGTCGACGTTCCGGGCGAAGACAGCGGAGCCGTCCCGCGGCTCGTGCTCGGCGCTGTACCAGGGCCAGCCGCCTTCGGCCAGCGGCTCACTCACGCTCACCGGTGCCGATGAGGAGGTGCCCGACTCCGCGTCCCATTCCTGCCGCAGATACTTGTGGATCGGGTAGGAGTGGCGGTTTCTCGTGATGTCGCGTGCGGTGATCACCGACGGCCCGTTCGGGCCATCCGCGTCCTTGGTGATGCCCAAGACGTCCACTCGCCCGGAGGCCTGTGACCGAAGCCCGAAGACACCCATGGGACGGCACCGGGTCCACTCGGTCCGCCACGGCAGCGGCACCCCGGAGTCGAGGAGCTGCGCGGCCAGTTCGGCGCGTCCCTCGGTGAGCGCGGCGTGGTGCAGCCAGGCCACCCACTCGCCCTGCGTGGCCGCCTCGACGCCCTGGGCCTCGAGGTAGCGCACGAGGGCCGGGACGGTCGCGTACGGGACACCATCGGGGTACGCGAGTGCCAGGGCCGTGTGCAGTCCAGAGGGTGCGCACTGGGCCAGCAGGCGGCCATCGTCCAGGACTCGGGACAGCACACCGGCCAGGGCCGCGTGCACGGCGAGCGTCCGGCACGCATACTGCGCCACCGGACCGAGCTGTTCCCATGCGGTGTGCGGCAGTTCACGGCACGCGGCGACCAACGCGTCCACGGTACGCGCCTGTTCGGCGGGTCCCCACGGGGTGCGTCGGCGCCAGTTGTGCAGGACCGTGTCGTCCAGGAAGCCCACCAGGACGGGTCCGGCCGTGCCACCGTCACCGCCCGCCGTGATCCGTACGTCGGTACGGTCTCCGGCGAGGGCGAGGAGTTCCGCAGCAGTGGTTTCGGTACCAGCCGCGGAGCACAGCAGTCGCCAGACCTCCGGGGGGACCGCGCGCTGCTCGGCGGCGGCGAGGGCGGTCAGGCGGGGGTCAAGCTGTTCCGTCTCGGTGTCCGGCAGGGGGGTCGTGCCGATCGGCAAGGTGATGTCGTAGTCGTTGGGCCTAGGGGCCGGCACCCGGGCCGGGTCCCGCTCAATCATGACCCACACCTGACGCTTGCCGACTCGGCGAAGGCGCCACGCCACAGGGTGAACGATCCGCGAGGGTTCGGTGGACGTGGGCAGTTCACCGGCGTACTGCACATTGGCGAGCAACAGGACGACGGGCTCACCGTCCGGCAGGTCCAGACAGGCCCGGCGCATTCGCGTCGCCACCTCGTCGGCACTGAGGCCTGTGCAGTCGATGAGCGCGGAGCCGGGGAGCCGGTATCGCACTGCTTCCAGGAACGCCGTCTTCCCGGAGCCGGCAGGCCCGGTGACGGAGAACACCTGTGTCTTTGCCCGTGGCTGCCCGAGCCATGCCTGGACGAGTTCCCAGTCCTCTTCACGCAGAGCAGGCAACGGAGGGGTCCTTTCCACACACTGAGGAGGTCGTTCCGATGGGTCGCTCCATGATCACAGGCCGCCCGTCGCGTTGCTCCGCCATGTGCTCTTCAGGTGATTCACGTATCGCACGAAGTCGTTGGAGAATTGCTTCGCGACATACTTCTTCGCCTCGGCCTCGGTCAGCGCGTCGCCCTTGTCATCCGTCCACTCGACATCCGGGTCCATCTGCCCTCTCCGGAAGCCGACCCCGTAGTGGATGCGTAGCTTGTTGCGCTGACCGCTCTCGCTGGATTCGTCCCCGCCGCCCTCGACCCTGTCGCCCAGGTAGTCGGAGCAGTCGTTGCCCGAGGCGGGTCCGCAGGGTTCTCGCTCGGTGTAAAGGCTGATCGGCTCGTAAGGCTGGAGGCCTTGGTCCTCGCGGCGCTGGTTGACCGACTTTATCCACTCCATGGCATGGGGCTCGGAGTGCACACCGCCGCCCCATGCGGAACTCATGGGGAGCGAACTGTCGACCACGTAGCGAATCTCCCCGCTGTTTTCAGGGTCAAGCACTTCGACCACGGCGAAGTTCTTGCGAGACCAATCCCCCTTGTGGTCCTTGAGGGAATCGATTTCCCTTTGAACCGCGTCCGAGAGCTCGTCCGCGGTGAGGTCGTTCGCGCCCTGCACGCGCTGGGTGATCGCCTCTTCCAGGGCGGCACGTCCGGGTAGCGCCTTGCCGTTGTGATAGTGCAGCCCGGCGGACTTGATTCCGGCCTTGTCCATCAGGTTCTGGATGACATCACGGGCACGCTGCGACCGTTCGAGCTTTTCGGCGTCATCCGTCTTCGGCTGGAAATTCTGGGGCGAGTGCGGGTTGTCCGCGTCGGGGTCGAGGGTGGTGCCCACCGCACTTGTGGCGTGGAACGCCAGATCCATACGAGCCAGTGCCGCGACCACGGCGCTCTGCTGACCCTCGGTCAGGTCCCGGAAGCCGGTCAGGGCGTTCTCCAGCGTTTCCTTACGGACGCCGCCCTGCTCGTCCGCCAGACCGTCACGGAGCAGGGACTGCAGCTCGCCCGTGCTGCTCCACTGATCCAGGCTGTCGTAGACCGGCTGAAGGTCCGTCTGGAAGACGTCGTTCGAGTCCCGCAGCGCCGCCTGGGACGGCTCGGGGAGCATGTCGTAGTGCGTGTCGTCCGGACTCTGCGCGGTGTCGTACGGGGCGCTGCCGCGCGGCCGCTCCGGAGTGGAGTCCTGGCCGTCGTCCTGCGGCGCACCGGCCGGGTCGTCGGGCGGCCGGCGGTCGGTGCCCGTGGGAGTGCTGTCCGGACGGCGCTCGGGCTGTGCGGCCGTCGAGTCGGTGTCGGTGGTCCGGGTCGACGTGACCGGCTGCCGGTCGCTGTCCAACGGGATGGCGAAGACCCCGTTGTTGCCGCTGTGCAGCGGGTTGGGGCTGGTGCGGCCGGTTTGGGCGTCGATGTAGGTGATCTTGCCGTTGTGGTTGACGGCGTTCCAGGCGTGGGCGCGGCCGTTGGAGTCCTGGGTGATGATGACGGCCTGGGAGCCGTGGCCGCTCTGGCGGAGCGTGTTCTCCAGGCGGTTGAAGGCGTCGCGGCCGTTGCCCATGTCGCTGAAGCGGGCGCCGAGGGTGTTCTCGATGCGGTCCCGGCCGCCGCGCTCACCTCGGTCGGAGGGCGTGCCGTCCGCGTCCGGGTCCGGGGTGCGCGCACCCGCGGCCGTGGGGTTGCCCGCGTACGTGTCGACGGTGGACAGGGCCGTGTCGACGCAGTTGTTGTTACGGCCGGGGGCGTCCGGGCCCTCGCCGTTGATGTGCTGCACCCATGGGCCGTCCGCGGGGTCCGGTGGCCGGGTCGGGTCGCCGTTCTCGTCCCGGGGGACGGAGTTCTCCAGGCTGTCCTGCTCGTCCCGGGTGGGGTCGGTGACGCCGCCGGGTGGGGAGTCGTCGCGGGTGGCGGCGGCCGGTTTGGGGTCCGGCCTGTCGGTGGCGGTGTCGGGGGTGTTCGGCGTGTTCGGCGACGGGGTGGACGTCTGGATGGTGTGCGGGGACTGGCCGTTGGGCGTCGCCGGGGTCGTGGTTGTGGTTGTGGTTGTGGTTGTGGCGTGGGTGTGCGTGTGGGTGTGGACCGGGGTCGCCTGCTGCTGGGGTTGCTGGGTTTGCTGATTCGGCTGCTGGTGGGGCGCGTTGATGGCCGTGGGGGTTTGGCCGGGGTGGTGGGTCCAGGGCTGGCCCGGCTGGTTGGGGCTGTTGGGGTTGTTGGGGGTGGTGTTGGGGGTGTTCGGCTGGCCGGACTGGTGGGGGGTGCTCGGGGAGCCCTGGGTGCCCGGTGTGGAGGGGGTCTGGTTCTGCGGGGTGTGGCCCGGGGCGGCGTTGCTCGGCGACTGGTGGGGTGTGGATCCCGGCGTACGTCCATCGCCCGACGGAGATGGAGACGGAGACGGGGACGGAGACGGAGAGGGGGCCGACGAGCGTGAGGGGGACGGGGAGGACGTCGACGGTGACGACGACGGGGAGGAGTGGGACGGTGACGGCGACGGCGAGGTCGGGGAAGGCGTCGACGACGGCCCCGACGACGGCCCCGGCGAGGGCGTCGACGACGGGCTCTGGTGCGGCCGCGACGACGGGTTCGGGCTGTTCGGCGTGGAACCGCTGTCCGACGGCGTACTCCCCGAAGGGCTCGGGCGCGAACTCCCGTCCCCCGCGGACGGCGTGGTCGGTGAGGTGGGCGAGGACGGCATGCCGGACTGGCCGCCGCTGTCCGGACGCGGTCCGGACGCCGAGGGGTCCGAAGTGGTCGGCGGCGGTGCCGAGTTGGACGAGGACGGCATCGTGGCCGCCAGGCTGTCCACCTGGGCGCCCACCCCGTTCCCGTCACCCGACGGCGTACTGCTCGACGGCGTCGGCGGAGGTGCCGACTGCGGCGTGGGGGAGGTGATGCCGCCCGGGTTGGAACCCCCGGAGCTGCTGGTGCTGGGCGTCGAGCCGTTCGACGACGGGGCGCCCCCACTGTCCGGCGAGCTCGGCGACGGCGAGGGGGAGGGTGCGGACGACGAGGGGGACGGGTCGTCGAAGTCCCCCAGCGACGGGCCGTCGGACGGCGACGGCGCCGGGTAGCTCGTGCGCGGCGTCGAGTCCGGGCCGCCACCCGAATCGGAGTCGGGCCCCGCCCCGATGGTCGGCCCGGAGGGCCCGTCGCCGCCGGTGTCCGCCTGGACCGTGCCGCCGATGTCCGGCGTCGGGTTGGAGGACGACATGGGCGACGTGCTCGGCGTGCTCGGTGTACTCGGCGTGTCTGAGGAACTCGACGGCGAGTCCGAGGACGGCGTATCCGAGGACACATCCGATGACGAAGGTGAATCCGACGTCGAGGGCGTCTCGGTCGACGCAGGCCCGTCCCCGTACAGCGTGCTGTTGATGTGGTTCTCGGCCCCGCTGCGTACCGCGCCGCCCGCCTTGCTGCCCAGGCTGTCCCGGATGCTCTCGCCGAAGGTCTGCGGCGTCTGTTTGAGGGCCTCCCAGCCGCCCTCGGCACCGGCCTTGGCGGTCGCCGCGAGGTCGTAGCCCTGCTGCGCGCCGAAGCTCACGTTCACCGTCTGCCGGACCAGGTCCTTGACCATGTCCTGGATCGCCGAGATGGCGGGTTCCTTCATGCACTCGACGACGGCTTCTATGAGCGCCTGTTTCAGCTCGTCGAGGAGTCTGCGCACAATGACGCGCGTGGCCGCCGTCGCCCCCAGCGCGCCGAGCTCGGACAGACCGAAGGTGAACGGCGCCGCCGCCTGCGCCGCGATGAATTCGATGGCCAGCGCGATCAGTTGGACGATCACCGCGGCCTTGCAGATGACCACGACGATGGCGGCCCCGCGCAGCGCCATCCCGATGGTGAGCGCCGCCGTCGCCGCGTCCTGGAGATATCCGTCGCTGCCGGTGTCGAACTTCTTGTACGTCTTCTGGAACTTCTCGATCGACAGGCCGGCGTTGTGCGAGACGACGTTCGACGCGCTGGTGTTGGCCCGGGTACGCAGGCCCATGACCGTCTGCGCGAACTGCTCCCACGCCTCCGCGCACTCGACGAGCTTGTCCTCGTCCCCGGTCGGCCAGTTGAAGCCCAACATCTCGAGAACCCACTCGAGTTCGTCCGGCAACATGAGCGACACGGCAGAGCACCCCCGATGAGCGGCACCTGACAACACCCCGTGATGTCAGGGGAGTTGTGGTGGGGAGAACAGCGGCACTTGAGCCTATGACGTCGATCCCGGGCCCACATGGGCGGGATGTCACAGGAGTGCTGCAGGATTTCGACGAATAAGCGGCTGCTGGGCGGCCGTTGGACGGTCTACGTGGCGGACCGCTTCAGGCGGCCTGCTTCACACGAACTGGGTCAGGCGGACTGCGTCAGACGGACTTCATCGACTTGACCTCGGCGCCTACCTGCCCGTCGTACTCCGACGTGGCCGCCTGGTACGCCTCGTACTGGGCCAGTTCGCCCTTCTTGTGGCGTACGCCCATCTCGCCGAAGGCGATGCCCATCCCGGCGAGCCGCTCGGCGAGGCTGCCCATGGACTCGTACATGCCGTCACGCAGACCCTCGTAGGCCACGCCGAAGTACTCGCCCAACTCGTCGTCGCCCCATGGGGGAGTATCGCTTTTCTCCAGGGCGGTGAGGGTGGCCTTCAGGTCGTTCACCGCCTTGGCCCAGTCCTGCCCGACCTCGAACATGTGCAGGCCCTCGGTCTCGAGCACTTTGGCATCGGCGCGCAGTCCGTCCCCCATCGACATAACTGGTCCCCCATGACTCGCGATTGGCTACGGAAGAGCAGCGTAGCGCCCCCAACAGGGCGGCAGCACAGGTCGATTAGGGTCGGGAGCCGGTATCGACACCAAAGCCTTACAGCTGTCTTACGCGCCCTCTGAAGGAACCCTCCGTGATCAGCGCCCCGCATCAGACCCTGCATCAGGCCCCGTACGGCATACCCCCCGCCACAGGCCCCGGCCAGACGGCCGTCTTTACTTATGTGGACCCGAAAAACGGTGAGGAGACCTCACTGTTCCGCACCTCGTCCCCGGGGCTGCCGCACGCCGAGATCCAGTGCTTCGGGGAACTGCGGCGGATGGGGGTCCCCGAGCGGAACGTGGTCGCCGTGCACACGGACCTGCGTCCCAGCCTGCTGCCCGGCGGCTACACCGGGGAGTTGGTGGTCGGCGGCATGCTGCCGAGCGCGCAATTCTCGTGTACACAGAAGTACGGCATGTTCGAGCACGAGCGTGAGGAGGGCATCCACGCCCTCATCGACCACGTCGAGTTGATGCACCGCGTCGCCGGGCAGGAGCCGCCGCCGCGCATGCACCGGATACCGGTCCCCGAGCGGGTGGCACCGGCCCGGCCGGTCGCCGACGCCGACCTCGGCCGTCACCTCGACAAGCTTCTCGAAGAAGCCAATGGCGTACGGCGGTTCGCCCCCGAGGAACTCGCCGCGCTCCCGCTGCCCGAGGCCGCCCGGCAGACACTCATTGTCGCCGGGCTCCCCGCCGACGTGCCGTTCTTCTTCGGTGCGGCCCGGCCCGGCCATCCGGTGATGGACGCGGCGAGCCATCTGCGGCACATCGGCGCCGAGATCCCCGAGGCCCAACTGGCCACGCTCGCCGGGCACGTACGGATCGGCACCGACGGCTGGGCCGAGATCACCGTGCAGTGCGCGGGCCCGGCGGACTGGCAGGGTCTGGTGTGGGCGGCGAGCCCCAAGTCGGGCTCGGGGCGCCTGGTGAACACCTCGGTCGCCGCGTTCGTACGGTCCCTCGCCCTGCTCGTCGCCACCCGCAACGGCATGGTGGGCATGGACCCGTACCAGGCGGGCGCCGCCGTCGCCGCCTTCCAGGAGCGCCTGACGGCGATCGACGGCCGCGCCCTGGAGAAGGACAACTGGTGGGCCACGGTGGTCGACCAGATGTGGCACGGGCTGTTCTGAGCCCGGCCGACGCCGGTACGCCGAAAGGGGCGGCACCCACACGGGTGCCGCCCCTTCGACGACGTACGGCGAACCTCAGAAGCGCGGCGGCAGCCACCCCGTCTGGATCATCTGACCGCCCCGGCGGCGGGTGTGGAACTGGCCACGGCCCGGCGGCAGTTGGGTCGGCGTGATGTTGCCCAGGAGCTGTCCCTCGCTGCGGTCGCCGGAGAGCACCACGCCCTGCGCGCCGAGTTCACGGATGCGCTGCATCACCGGCTCGTACAGGGAGCGGCTCGCGCCACCGGACTGGCGCGCGATGATCAGGCGCAGGCCGACGTCGCGGGCGAACGGCAGGTACTCCTGGAGCGGGCTGAGCGGGTTCATGCCCGTGGCCACCAGGTCGTAGTCGTCGATGATGACGAACGCGTCCGGGCTGCTGTACCAGCTGCGGTTGCGCAGCTGCTCGGGCGTGACGTCCGGCCCCGGCATCCGGCGGCTGAGCGAACCGGCCAGGCCCTCCATGGTCTCCTGGAGTGCGGGCGCCGCGGCGCAGTAGCGCGACAGGTGCGACTCCGGGACGCCCTCCAGGTGGGCGCGGCGGTAGTCACCCATGACGATCTTCGCCTGCTCCGGCGTGTACCGCTCGGTGATCTGCTTGATGAGCAGCCGGATGAGCGCCGACTTGCCGGACTCGCTCTCACCGAAGATGACGAAGTGCGGGTCGGTCTCGAAGTCCACGAAGACCGGGGCGAGCGCGGTCTCGTCGATACCGAAGGCGACACCGCGGTCCGGCACCTCGAAGCCCTTGGGCAGCCGGTCGGCCTCCAGGAGGCGGGGAAGGAGACGCACCGCGGGGGCCGGGTTGCCCTGCCAGTTCTCGTTGACGCCCTGGATGAGGACCGCGGTGGCCTCGGACAGGTCCTCGTCCGAGGAGGAGCCGTCGACCCGCGGCAACGCGGTCATGAAGTGCAGCTTGTCCTGGGTCAGTCCGCGGCCGGGGACCGCCGCCGGGACGTTCTGCGCGACCTTGCGGTCGACCTCGGACTCCGTCGGGTCACCGAGGCGCAGCTCGATGCGGTTCTGCAGCATGTCCTTGAGCGCGGGCCGCACTTCGGTGTACCGGCTCGCGGTCAGGATGATGTGCACACCGAAGCCGAGACCGCGCATCGCCATGTCGGTGATGGACGCCTCGAGCGCCTCGTAGTCCGTCTTGAAGGTGCCCCAGCCGTCGACGACCAGGAAGACGTCGCCCCAGGGCTGGTCGGGCAGCTGGCCCGCGTTCCGCCGCTGGCGGTAGGTGTTGATCGAGTCGATGTTGTTCGCGCGGAAGTACTCCTCGCGCGTGTTGAGGATCTGCTCGACCTCGCTGACCGTACGGCGGACCTTCTCGGCGTCCAGACGGTTGGCGACGCCACCGACGTGCGCCAGCTGTTCCATCGCGATGAGGCCACCGCCACCGAAGTCCAGGCAGTAGAACTGCACTTCGCTGGGCGTGTGCGTGAGCGCGAAGGATCCGATCAGGCTGCGAAGGAGCGTGGACTTGCCGGACTGCGGGCCACCCACGATCAGACCGTGACCGGCGCCGCCGGAGAAGTCCCGGTACAGCACGTCACGCCGCTGCTCGAACGGCTTGTCCACCATGCCGACCGGCACATTGAGGCGGCCGAGCGCGGTGTAGTCGGGCGCCGTGAGACCGCGCTCCGGGGTGACGGCGAGCGCCGGGAGCAGCTGCTCCAGGGACGGCGCCTCCTCCAGCGGGGGCAGCCACACCTGGTGGGCGGGCGGGCCCTGGTTGACCATCTTGCCGACGATCACGTCAAGGACGGTGTCGGCGAGCGCGTCGTCGACCCGGTCGTCCGGCTCCGGCTCCTCGATCACCGGCTGCGGCGGCAGGGCCACCTTCTCCGCGGTGAACAGCGCGGGGCGCAGCTGTGTGGAGCGCTGCACGCGTGTGGGACCCTCGCCGCGGTACGGCCCCGACACATAGGCGGCCTTGAAGCGGACCATCGTGTCCGTGTCGTACCGCAGGTAGCCCGAACCCGGCACCGACGGCAGGTGGTAGGCGTCCGGCACGCCGATCGCCGTACGAGACTCGGCCGCGGAGAACGTCCGCAGACCGATCCGGTACGAGAGGTAGGTGTCGAGGCCGCGCAGCTTGCCCTCTTCGAGGCGCTGCGAGGCGAGCAGCAGGTGTACACCCAGAGAACGGCCGATCCGGCCGATCTGGATGAACATGTCGATGAAGTCGGGCTTGGCGGTGAGGAGTTCGGAGAACTCGTCGAGCACCATCACCAGGGACGCCATCGGCTCGAGGGCGGCACCGGCGGCGCGCGCCTTCTCGTAGTCGTGGATGTTGGCGTAGTTGCCCGCCGTACGAAGGAGCTCCTGGCGGCGCTGCATCTCACCGGTGATCGAGTCCCGCATACGGTCGACGAGGGTGAGGTCGTCCGCGAGGTTGGTGATCACGGCCGCGGTGTGCGGCATGTCCGCCATACCGGCGAACGTCGCACCACCCTTGAAGTCCGCGAGGATGAAGTTCAGCGTCTCCGAGGAGTGCGTCACCGCGAGGCCGAGCACGAGCGTACGAAGGAGCTCCGACTTACCGGAACCGGTGGCGCCGACGCACAGACCGTGCGGGCCCATGCCTTCCTGAGAGGCTTCCTTGAGGTCGAGCATGACGGGCTCGCCGCTCTCGCCCACACCGATCGGCACCCGCAGGCGCTCGTGCAGGGTGCGCGGCCGCCAGGTACGCGAGACGTCCACGGAACCGGCGTCGCCGATGCCCATGAGGTCGGTGAAGTCCAGGTTGGACAGGAGTGGTTCGCCCTCTTCGGCGCTGCCGACCCGGAACTGGGCCAGCTGGCGCGCGAGCGCTTCCGCCTGCGCGTGGCTGAGCACATCCGGCTTGCCGGTGTACGCGGACTCGTGGCCGACGAACAGCTGAAGCCGGTCCGGCTTCACATAAGAAGTGAGGCCGCCGCGCAGCTCGTCCTCGAGCTCACCCGGGGCGATCTCGACGAACGTGACGCCCTGCAGGCCCTCGGCGCCCGCGAGTTCGGAGTCCGGCGGGACGGTGCCGCCGTCCAGGATGACGATCAGGTGCGGCTGGTCGTAGACCGGGTTCGCGTCGCGGTTCCAGCGAGGCCGGTCTACGAGCTGGTCCTCAAGGGCCTCCTCCAGCTCACCGAGGTCGTCGAAGAGCAGCCGCTCGGAGCCCGCGCCGTCCTTGGCCTTGGGGTGCTGCGCGTGCGGCAGCCACTTGATCCAGTCCCAGTCCTTGTTGGCGGACGGGTGCGCCACGACCGCGAACAACAGGTCCTCGGGGGAGTGCAGCGTGGCGAGTTGGGCGACCGCCGCGCGCGCGTTGCCGTACACCGTGTCCGTGTCACCGCAGAGGGCGATGTGGTAGAAGGCGCGCAGCGAGACGGAGACCGGCAGGTCTCCGATGCTGCCGTGAGCGTCGAGGAACGCCTTCATGGCCGCCGCCGTCAGCGGCTCCAACTCCTCCTTGGGAGCGGTCTCCGGGGCGACGAGCGGGGTGGCGAGCTGCTGGCTGCCGAGGCCGATGCGGACGGAGGCGAAGTCGGCGTCGGTCGGGCGCCGTTCCCACAGCCGCTTGCCGTCCGCCGCCAGCGCCCAGAGCTGGTCCGGGTCCGGGTGCTGGAACAGCTGGCTGTTGCGCTGTGTCTCGGCGGTCTTGTGGACGTCCTTGCGGACCTGCTCCAGATAGCGGAAGTAGTCCCGCCGGTCCTGTGCCATACCGGAGCCGCCGGTCTGCCGGGACTTGGCGAACTGCGCGATGGCCATGGCGAGCGTGGAAGCGAGCATCAGACCGCCGACAACCCGCATGTACGGCGGCAGGCCCGGCATGAAGAAGAAGCCGACGGAACCCAGCATGCCGAACATCGGCAGCAGGTTCATCAGCATGCCGTCATCGCCCTCCCGCGGAATTTCGGGCGGCGACTCGAGCTTGACCTCCCCCTCCGGGACGGCAGGCGGCTGGATCCGCGGCTGCCGCTTGATGATGACGACGCTCACCGATGCACTCATCCTTCATGGTTGCTGTGTCTTCCCGGGGCCGTGACACTGGCGAACCACGTCGCGGTCCCCCGGAACCCCCGGCCGACAGCCAGCCGGTCAGTCTCTGCACCGACGCCCCCCGTTGAGCGGCGACGGCATACCCGTCCGCGTAGGCGCCGATCCTACTGTCAAGCACTGACAGCCAGACAGTCAGGACGGTGGAGAAGGCGCAAGGGTGCGGTGAGAAATGAAGAGGCGACACCGGGCCCCCGGAAAGTGGACGGTAGGGTGGCGCTCCGCGTTATACGCGCGGCATAAAGACGTCCCGGAGCGAAGGCCCGAGCACGGCGTGCGCAGGCGCTTGGCGCAATGCGGAAGACGTTCGAGAACACGTTCAAGATGCCTTGTCCAACAGGGGGAACAATCAGGTGAGCACGGGCACATCGACGGGTTTCTGCCGGGTCACCGTCGCAGCGCCGGACAGTCGCATCGATGTGGCGCTGCCAGAGGACCTGCCCATCCAGGACATCTATCCGGAGATCATCCGGCTCTCGGGCATGGCCCAGGCGGACGGCGCGCTCGCCGGCTACCACCTGGTGCGCCGGGACGGTGACGTCCTCGACGCCAGCAGGTCGCTCTTGGAGCACCGCGTCCGCGACGGCGAGGTGCTGCTCCTGCGCCCCTTCGCCGACTCGCTGCCGCCGGCCGTCCACGACGACGTCGTGGAAGCGGTCGCGGCCGCCGTCAAGCAGGACCAGCGCAGCTGGAACGACAACCTCATGCGGATCGCGGGCCTGGTCTCCGGCGTCCTGCTCCTGACCATGCTCGGCTTCGTCCTCTGGTTCGCCGACCCGCTGCGCCACGACATGCACGGCCTCCAGGGCATCGTCGCCGGTCTCATGGCGATCGCCCTGACCGCCCTCGCGGGCGTACGCGCCCGGGTGTACGAGGACCGCGGCGCCGCCGTCGCCCTGGGCATCGCCTCGTTGCCGCACGCGCTCATCGCCGGATCCGGCGTGCTTCCGCAGGACGCGGGTGAGGGACCGGGACGGCTCCAGTTCCTCGTCGGCTGCGTCGTGGTGCTGCTCTTCTCCGTCGTACTGATCATGCTGCTCCCGCAGGGCGACGCTCCTTTTGTTGCCGCCGCCCTCGCCGCCGCGATCGGCACCCTGGCCGCCTTCGGCGGCGTACTGACCGAGGCCGCCCCGAGCGAGATCGCCGCCTGCACCGCCGTCGTCGCGGTCGCCGTGGTCGGCTTCCTGCCCGGCTGGTCCGCCCGGTTCGCCAAGCTGCCGATCGGCTTCCGCTCCCCGGAGGACCTCGCCCGGGCCCGCCGTGAGGGCCAGGACGGCGACGTCGAGGCCGTCGACGTACAGCGCATCGTCGCCCAGACCAGCCGCGGCCACGAGCTCCTGCTCGGCCTCGTCGGCGGCTGCGCCATCGTCATCGCCGGCTCCGGCGGTGCCGTCCTCGGCTTCAGCAGCAACGGCTGGGCCCAGCTCGTGGCCCTGGCCGTCGGCCTCGCCGCGATGCTCCGGGCCCGCCTGTTCCGCTACACCGCGCAGGTCAACTGCCTCCTGGTGTCCGGCGTCGTCACCATCGCGCTGCTCGTCCTCGGCCTGGCCATCAACCCGCCCATGGAGATCCTGAAGGACCTCTACACCGGCGACTCCGGCCCGGTCGACCTGCGCACCCTGTGGCTCGGCGCCTGCGTCGCGTTCGGTGCGCTGCTCCTGATCGCGATCGCTCTGATCGTGCCGCAGAAGGGCCTCTCGCCGTTCTGGGGCCGGATGCTCGACCTGGCCGACTCGCTGGTCCTGCTCTCCCTGGTGCCGCTCTGCCTGGCGGTCCTCGACGTCTACGCCAAGGTCCGCGGCGGCATCTGACCCACTGCCCCGCACAGCACCGTTCGGCACACCGCAAGGGCCCGGGACCAGCCGGGCCCTTGCGGCGTTCCCGGGCCGTACTTCTGTGGTCAGGGGCCCGGACCCCGGCTGGTACTCTGTGTAGCGGCCGTTTGTGTACGCGCCCCCGGAACGCTCTTGACAGCTCTCTGGAGGCAGCGCCCAGCGGATCCCCGCCTCCCGAGTAACGGAAGCTCCCCTGAGACCAAGACCAGGGGCACTCGGTGGCCTTCAGAAGACGCATGAGGAGTTCGCGTGTCCCTCGACACCGCCACGAAGAAGAAGATCATGGCCGAGTTCGCCACCAAGGAGGGTGACACCGGCTCCCCCGAGGTTCAGGTCGCGCTGCTCTCGCGCCGCATCTCGGACCTGACCGAGCACCTGAAGACCCACAAGCACGACCACCACTCCCGTCGTGGTCTGCTCATCCTGGTCGGCCAGCGCCGCCGCCTGCTGCAGTACCTGGCCAAGAAGGACATCCAGCGCTTCCGTGCGCTGGTCGAGCGCCTCGGCATCCGCCGCGGTGCGGCGGGCGCCCGATAAGACGCCCGGAAGGGAGCGGTTCCCACTCGAAGGGGGCCGCTCCCTTCGTGCTATACGTGCGCAGTGTCACCGCCCCTTTGTAGGCTGGTCGCACCAGGCCGTACGAGACGCACGTCACTCCGTGCCGTTCTGCGGCACACAACGCAATACCGTACGAGGAGAAGCGCCCCTCGCCGCCGCCGGTCCTCGGTAGTGGCCCCCGGGACTTCACCCCGGGTGCTTCGATCGAAGACCGGCAAGCTGCAAGCTCACACGGCGCGCTTCTCCACCCGTCCCTCCGCCATACGGGCGCCGGGACAAAAGACGCAACGCAACGTCGCAACGTAATGGAGAAACCGCTAGTGGAGAACGAGACCCACTACGCCGAGGCCGTCATCGACAATGGCGCCTTCGGTACCCGCACCATCCGCTTCGAGACGGGCCGCCTGGCCAAGCAGGCCGCCGGTTCCGCCGTCGTGTACCTCGACGACGAGACCATGGTCCTTTCGGCCACGACCGCGTCGAAGCACCCCAAGGACCAGCTCGACTTCTTCCCGCTCACGGTCGATGTCGAAGAGCGCATGTACTCGATCGGCAAGATCCCCGGCTCCTTCTTCCGCCGGGAGGGCCGCCCCTCCGAGGACGCGATCCTCACCTGCCGCCTGATCGACCGCCCGCTGCGCCCCACCTTCAAGAAGGGCCTGCGGAACGAGGTGCAGATCGTCGAGACGATCCAGGCCCTCAACCCCGACCACCTCTACGACGTGGTCGCCATCAACGCCGCCTCCTGCTCCACGCAGCTGTCCGGCCTGCCCTTCTCGGGCCCGATCGGCGGCACCCGCGTCGCCCTCATCAAGGGCCAGTGGGTGGCGTTCCCGACCCACACCGAGCTCGAGGACGCCGTCTTCGACATGGTGGTCGCCGGCCGCGTCCTCGAGGACGGCGACGTCGCGATCATGATGGTCGAGGCCGAGGCCACCGAGAAGACCATCGAGCTGGTCAAGGGCGGTGCCCAGGCGCCGACCGAGGAGGTCGTGGCCGCGGGCCTCGAGGCCGCCAAGCCCTTCATCAAGGTGCTCTGCAAGGCCCAGTCCGAGCTCGCCGCCAAGGCCGCCAAGCCGGTCGCCGACTTCCCGGTCTTCCTCGACTTCCAGGACGACGTCCTGGACGCGCTCACCGCCGCCGTCCGCGAGGAGCTCTCCCAGGCCCTCACCATCGTGGGCAAGCAGGAGCGCGAGGCCGAGCTCGACCGCGTCAAGGACCTCGCCGCCGAGAAGCTGCTCCCGCAGTTCGAGGGCCGCGAGAAGGAGATCTCCGCCGCCTACCGCGCGCTCACCAAGGAGCTCGTGCGCGAGCGCGTCATCAAGGAGAAGGTCCGCATCGACGGCCGCGGCGTCACGGACATCCGTACGCTCGCCGCCGAGGTCGAGGTCATCCCGCGGGTGCACGGCTCCGCCCTGTTCGAGCGCGGCGAGACCCAGATCATGGGCGTCACCACGCTGAACATGCTCCGCATGGAGCAGCTGCTCGACACCCTCAACCCGGTGACGCGCAAGCGCTACATGCACAACTACATCTTCCCGCCGTACTCCACCGGCGAGACCGGCCGCGTCGGCTCCCCGAAGCGCCGCGAGATCGGCCACGGCGCCCTCGCCGAGCGCGCCCTGATGCCGGTCCTGCCGACCCGCGAGGAGTTCCCGTACGCGATCCGTCAGGTCTCCGAGGCCCTCGGGTCCAACGGCTCGACGTCCATGGGCTCGGTCTGCGCCTCCACCATGTCGCTCCTGAACGCCGGTGTGCCGCTGAAGGCCCCGGTCGCCGGTATCGCCATGGGCCTGATCTCCAAGGAGATCGACGGCGAGACGCACTACGTCACCCTCACCGACATCCTCGGTGCGGAGGACGCCTTCGGTGACATGGACTTCAAGGTCGCCGGTACGAAGGAGTTCGTGACCGCCCTCCAGCTCGACACCAAGCTGGACGGCATCCCGGCCTCCGTCCTGGCCGCGGCCCTCAAGCAGGCCCGCGACGCCCGCCTGCACATCCTCGACGTCATGACCGAGGCCATCGAGGTCCCGGACGAGATGTCCCCGAACGCGCCGCGGATCATCACCGTGAAGATCCCGGTCGACAAGATCGGCGAGGTCATCGGCCCCAAGGGCAAGATGATCAACCAGATCCAGGAGGACACCGGCGCCGACATCACGATCGAGGACGACGGCACGATCTACATCGGTGCCGCCGACGGCCCGGCCGCCGAGGCCGCCCGCGCCACGATCAACGGCATCGCCAACCCGACCATGCCGGAGGTCGGCGAGCGCTACCTGGGCACCGTCGTGAAGACGACGACGTTCGGCGCGTTCGTCTCGCTGCTCCCGGGCAAGGACGGTCTGCTGCACATCTCGCAGATCCGCAAGCTCGCCGGCGGCAAGCGCGTGGAGAACGTCGAGGACGTGCTCGGCGTGGGCCAGAAGGTCCAGGTCGAGATCGCCGAGATCGACTCCCGCGGCAAGCTCTCCCTGATCCCCGTGATCGAGGGCGAAGAGAGCGCTGACGAGGAGCCGAAGGACGACGCCGCCAAGTGACGTCCCGTAGCACCAAGGCGACGGCCCGCACCTCCGCGCAGGTGCGGGCCGTCGCCCGTACGCAAACCCTGCTCAAGGGCAAGGACGGCATCGGCACCGTCCGCCGCACCGTCCTTCCGGGCGGCCTGCGCGTGGTCACCGAGACCCTGCCCTCGGTCCGTTCGGCGACCTTCGGCATCTGGGCACACGTCGGCTCCCGCGACGAGACCCCGAGCCTCAATGGCGCCACGCACTACCTGGAACATCTCCTCTTCAAGGGCACCGAGAAGCGGACCGCCCTGGACATCTCCGCCGCCATCGACGCGGTCGGCGGCGAGATGAACGCCTTCACGGCGAAGGAGTTCACCTGCTACTACGCGCGCGTGCTCGACAACGACCTGCCGCTCGCCATCGACGTCGTGTGCGACATGCTCACCGGCTCGCTGATCGAGCAGGAGGACGTCGACGCCGAGCGCGGCGTGATCCTCGAAGAGATCGCGATGACCGAGGACGACCCGGGCGACTGCGTGCACGACCTGTTCGCGCACACCATGCTCGGCGGCACCCCCCTCGGCCGCCCGGTCCTGGGCACCGTCGACACCGTCAACGCCCTGGACGCGTCCCGTATCCGGCGCTTCTACAAGAAGCACTACGACCCGCGGCACCTCGTCGTCGCGGCCGCGGGCAACGTCGACCACGCGAAGGTCGTACGCCAGGTCCGCGCCGCCTTCGAGAAGGCGGGTGCCCTGAAGGACCTCGCGGCCGAGCCGATGGCCCCGCGCGACGGCCACCGCACCATCCGCGCCGCCGGGAACCTGGACTTCGTCGACCGCCGTTCGGAGCAGGCCCACGTCGTGCTCGGCATGCCCGGCCTGGCCCGCACGGACGACCGCCGCTGGGCCCTGAGCGTGCTGAACACCGCGCTCGGCGGCGGCATGTCCTCGCGCCTGTTCCAGGAGGTACGCGAAAAGCGCGGCCTCGCCTACAGCGTCTTCTCGTACACCTCGTCGTACGCCGACTGCGGCCTCTTCGGCGTCTACGCGGGCTGCCGTCCGAACCAGGTGCACGACGTACTGAAGATCTGCCGGGACGAACTGGAGCACGTGGCGGCGCACAGCCTGTCCGACGACGAGATCGGCCGCGCCATCGGCCAGCTCGCCGGCTCCACCGTCCTCGGTCTGGAGGACACCGGCGCGCTCATGAACCGCATCGGCAAGAGCGAGCTGTGCTGGGGCGAGCACATGTCCGTCGACGACATGCTGGCCCGCATATCCGCCGTCACCCCCGACGAGGTCCGTGAGGTGGCGCGCGACATCCTGGGACGCCGCCCGTCGCTCTCGGTGATCGGTCCGCTGAAGGACAAGCAGGCGTCCCGGCTCCACGAAGCAGTCGCCTGACGGCTGCCCCGCCCTCAACCCCCGTAAGGAAGCAAGGACATGAGCAAGCTGCGCGTGGCGGTCCTCGGCGCCAAGGGCCGGATCGGCTCCGAGGCGGCCCGGTCCGTCGAGGCCGCCGACGATCTGGAACTGGTCGCCGCCCTCGACCGCGACGACAAGATCGAGGCGCTCGCCGAGGCGGGTGCACAGGTCGCCGTCGACCTGACCCACCCCGACGCGGTGATGGGCAACCTCCAGTACTGCGTGGCGAACGGCATCCACGGCGTCGTTGGTACGACGGGCTGGACCGACGAGCGCCTCGAGCGGCTCCGCGGCTGGCTGGCGGCATCCCCGTCCACCGGCGTCCTGGTGGCCCCGAACTTCTCCATCGGCGCGGTCCTCACCATGCAGTTCGCACAGCAGGCGGCCCGCTTCTTCGAGTCCGTCGAGGTCATCGAGCTGCACCACCCCAACAAGGCGGACGCCCCCTCGGGCACCGCCCACCGCACCGCCCAACTCATCGCGGCCGCCCGCGAGAAGGCGGGCAGCGCCCCGCAGCCCGACGCCACCAGCACCGCCCTGGACGGCGCCCGCGGCGCGGACGTCGACGGGGTGCCGGTGCACTCGGTGCGCCTGCGCGGCCTCCTGGCCCACCAGGAGGTGCTGCTCGGCGGCGAGGGCGAGACGCTGACTATTCGCCACGACTCCCTGCACCACAAGAGCTTCATGCCGGGCATCCTGCTCGGCGTGCGTCGCGTCGTGGACACCCCCGGCCTCACCTTCGGCCTGGAGCACTTCCTCGACCTGGGTGGCAACTGATCGCCATGCGCGCAAAGGTCACGTACTTCGCCCTGGCTGCCGCCCTCGTCGTCTACTTCGTCCTGGTCGGCAGCCGGGGCGTGCTCCTGATACGGGAAGGCACGGCGGTCACCGTCACGTTCGGTGCCGCGGTGCTCGTCCTTCCGCTGATCGGTGTGTGGTTCCTTTGGCAGACGACCCAGTTCGCCCGTAAGGCAGGAGCCCTGGCCGCCGAGTTGGAGGCGGAGGGCGGTCTGCCGGTCGACGAGCTGAAGCGCACCCCGAGCGGGCGGATCGACCGCGACTCCGCGGACGAGGTGTTCGCCAAGCGCCGCGCGGAGACCGAGGACGCACCGGACGACTGGCGCACCTGGTTCCGCCTCGCGGTCGCCTACCACGACGCCCGCGATACCCCGCGGGCCCGCAAGGCGATGCAGCGCGCGATCGCGCTGCGGGCCACATCAAGCCCGTCCGGCGAGTAGGACAGGCTTTACGCGGCCCGCCCGTACTCGTACGCCCATGCCTCGATCGTGTCCGCGGCCCGGTCGAAGGCCTCGCCGCGGGCCAGGAAGTCGGCGTTGTGGTCGGTGAACAGCGGCGCGGGCAGCGGCTCCCCACCTTCTCGTACGAGCAGCAGCGCCTGCCCCTGCACGGTGCGCGGCAGCCCGAGCCAGCGCACCGGCTGCTGAGTCGTGCGGACGGCCGTGACCTGCGCCCACGGCACCGTGCACGTCTTGAAGAAGCTCACGTGCCGCAGCCCGCGCGCGCTCACCCAGGTCCCGATGCGCAGGAGCCGGAGCGCGACCGCGATGACCAGGACGGCGCCGAGGCCGCAGGCCAGCGCGCCGGGCAGCGCGCCCGCGAAGGCGATGATCACGGCGGCGAGGAGGACGTACGCGGCGAGCAGCAGAAGCAGGGCCGCGACACCGACCCGCCACGGGCCGGGCCGGTAGGGGCGTCGCCACTGGTCACGGTCGTCGTACGGCAGTGCGGCGTCGGCCGTGTCATCGGATCCACCGAACGCGCGGTCGGCCGTCAAAAAGGGCAGGGGCACGACTTGGACCTCACTCAAACACGCTCAATTGGGCTGTGCCCGGTGAGGCTATCGAGGCACGCAGCGAGCGACCACCCCGGGGGGCCAAGGGGGTTGCCGCGCGTCGCCGACGCCGACGGCGGGCGTCAGCGCCCGTCGGACGCCTCGGACTGCTGGGTCTTGCCCGGTGACTGATCGGGCGACAGGGCGGGCAGCCCGAACAGCAGGGAGCCGACGAGTCCGGCGACCACGGTGAGGCCGACCAGGGTGTGGCCGAGTATCTGGCCGGTCGTGGCCCGTTGACGGGGCGGGGGCGTGACGTTGCTGCGGTACTTGTCGGCTTCGGCTATGAAGGCGAACGGAACGGGCTCGCGCCGACGGAACATGGAGGGGGGCTCTCCTCTTCGCTCTCAAGAAACCCGCGGGTCTCGAACTGAATCGCTGCTACCAAGACAGACGTTCAAAGGGGCACATTGGTGCCCTGATTCGGGAAAATTCCCCGAAGCAGGTCGAGAACGCAGCAGAGCACCGCCGATCGGCCGACTGTCAGTGCCGCGCCGTAGAGTGGGCACCGCCCTGAGCGAGTGCAATTTGGAAGGACCCCGCCGGTGAGCGAGACCCCCGCAGCAGATCAGAAGCCGAGCTTCCGCAGCGATGTGACCGTCGAGTTGGTGAAGCACACCGCGAGCGACTCGGACGTCCTGTTCGCCGCCCGCGTCTCCACCCTCGGCGAGCAGTCCCTGGACGAGCTTTCCAAGGACCCGGAGCGCTCCAAGGGCCTGATCAACTTCCTGATGCGGGACCGGCACGGCAGCCCCTTCGAGCACAACTCGATGACGTTCTTCATCAGCGCCCCGATCTTCGTCTTCCGCGAGTTCATGCGGCACCGCGTGGGCTGGTCGTACAACGAGGAGTCGGGCCGCTACCGCCAGCTGGAGCCGGTCTTCTACGTTCCGGGGGAGTCCCGCAAGCTCGTCCAGGAGGGCCGCCCGGGCAAGTACGAGTTCGTCGAGGGCACGCAGGCGCAGCACGAACTCACCGGCCGCGCCATGGAGGACGCGTACCGCACGGCGTACGAGGCGTATCAGGAGATGCTGGCCGCAGGCGTCGCCCGCGAGGTGGCTCGCGCGGTCCTGCCGGTCGGCCTCTTCTCCTCGATGTACGCGACGTGCAACGCCCGCTCCCTGATGCACTTCCTCGGCCTGCGCACCCAGCACGAGGACGCCAAGGTGCCGTCCTTCCCGCAGCGGGAGATCGAGATGGTGGGCGAGAAGATGGAGGCGGAGTGGGCCAAGCTCATGCCGCTGACTTACGCCGCGTTCAACAAGAACGGCCGCATCGCCCCGTAGAAACGGACTGGGGAAGACGGGCACAGCCGGGCACAGCGGGACCACACCCGGGCACGAGCAGGCACGGAAGTGCGGGCACAGATGTACGGTCAGCCGAGCGAAGTGTCCGCATTGCAGCATTTGTAGAAGTTCATCTAGCCTGATCAAACGGACCCGGTACTGCTTGAACCCCCGAGCAGGCAGTGCCGGGTTCCGTCCGTTTCACCCAGCTCACCGCCCCCGAGGGGGGACCACCGCCTGAGCAGCGAGTAGCGTGTTACCCATGGCTCCGACCTCGACTCCGCAGACCCCCTTCGGGCGGGTCCTCACCGCCATGGTCACGCCCTTCACGGCGGACGGCGCACTCGACCTCGACGGCGCGCAGCAGCTCGCCGCCCACCTGGTGGACGCAGGCAACGACGGCCTCGTCGTCAACGGCACCACCGGCGAGTCCCCGACCACCAGCGACGCGGAGAAAGCCGATCTCGTACGAGCCGTCGTGGAGGCCGTCGGCGACCGGGCGCATGTGGTCGCGGGCTGCGGCACCAACGACACCCGGCACAGCATCGAGCTCGCCCGCCAGGCGCAGCAGGCCGGCGCGCACGGCCTCCTGACCGTGACGCCGTACTACAACAAGCCCCCGCAGGAAGGCCTGTACCGGCACTTCACGGCCATCGCCGACGCCACCGAGCTGCCGGTCATGCTCTACGACATCCCCGGTCGCAGCGGCGTCCCGATCAACACCGAGACCATCGTCGCCCTCGCCGAGCACCCCCGGATCGTCGCCAACAAGGACGCCAAGGGCGACCTCGGCCGCGCCAGCTGGGCCATCGCACGCAGCGGCCTCGCCTGGTACTCCGGCGACGACATGCTCAACCTGCCGCTCCTCTCCGTCGGCGCGATCGGCTTCGTCTCCGTCGTCGGCCATGTGGTGACGCCCGAGCTGCGCGCCCTGCTCGATGCCCACGTCACGGGCGACGTGCAGAAGGCGACGGAGATCCACCAGCAGCTGCTCCCGGTCTTCACCGGCATGTTCCGCACCCAGGGCGTCATCACCACCAAGGCCGCCCTCGCCCTGCAGGGCCTGCCCGCCGGACCGCTCCGCCTCCCGCTGGTCGAGCTCTCGCCGGAGGAGACGCATCAGCTCAAGATCGATCTTGCTGCGGGCGGGGTAGAGCTCTGATCACAGACTTCACAACTGAATACACCCGACAAGCAGTACGGCGACGCATCGCGCCGCAGCGCGCCCGGCTCGCCGAACAGCGTCAGACAGAGACAACTGCACTGCACGAATGACATGCGCGCCACGTGCCTCTGGTACGTGGCGCGCATGGGTAGGAGAGTCTTTTGAGTCATCCGCATCCTGAGCTCGGCTCCCCGCCGAAGCTGCCCGAGGGTGGCCTGCGCGTCACCCCGCTCGGCGGCCTCGGCGAGATCGGCCGCAACATGACCGTCTTCGAGTACGGCGGCCGCCTGCTGATCGTCGACTGCGGCGTGCTCTTCCCCGAGGAGGAGCAGCCCGGCATCGACCTGATCCTGCCGGACTTCAGCAGCATCCGGGACCGCCTCGACGACATCGAGGGCATCGTGCTCACGCATGGGCACGAGGACCACATCGGTGCCGTCCCCTATCTGCTCCGCGAGAAGCCCGACATCCCGCTGATCGGCTCCAAGCTGACCCTCGGGTTCATCGAGGCGAAGCTCCAGGAGCACCGCATCCGCCCGTACACCCTTGAGGTCAAGGAGGGGCAGCGGGAGCGCATCGGCGCCTTCGACTGCGAGTTCATCGCGGTCACGCACTCCATCCCGGACGCGCTCGCGGTCGCGATCCGCACCCCCGCCGGCATGGTGGTGCACACCGGCGACTTCAAGATGGACCAGCTCCCGCTCGACGGTCGCCTCACCGACCTGAACACCTTCGCGCGCCTCAGCGAGGAGGGCATCGACCTCCTGCTCAGCGACTCGACGAATGCCGAGGTCCCCGGCTTTGTACCGCCGGAGCGCGATATCTCGAACGTGATCCGGCAGGTCTTCGCGAGCGCCCGCCGCCGCATCATCGTGGCGAGCTTCGCCAGCCATGTGCACCGCATCCAGCAGATCCTCGACGCCGCCTACGAGAACGGCCGCAAGGTCGCCTTCGTCGGCCGCTCGATGGTCCGGAACATGGGCATCGCCCGTGACCTCGGCTATCTGCGCGTACCGGCCGGACTCGTCGTCGATGTGAAGACGCTCGACGACCTGCCGGAGCACGAGGTCGTCCTGGTCTGCACGGGTTCCCAGGGCGAGCCGATGGCGGCCCTGTCCCGGATGGCCAACCGGGACCACCAGATCCGGATCGTCCAGGGCGACACCGTCATCCTGGCCTCGTCGCTGATCCCCGGTAACGAGAACGCGGTGTACCGGGTCATCAACGGCCTGACCCGCTGGGGCGCCAATGTCGTCCACAAGGGCAACGCCAAGGTGCACGTCTCGGGCCACGCCTCGGCCGGCGAGCTGCTGTACTTCTACAACATCTGCAAGCCGAAGAACGTGATGCCGGTTCACGGCGAATGGCGCCATCTGCGGGCCAATGCGGAACTCGCCGCCATGACGGGAGTCCCGCAGAACCAGATCGTGATTGCCGAGGACGGCGTCGCCGTCGATCTGGTCGAGGGCAAGGCGAAGATCGTCGGTAAGGTCCAGGCCGGTTATGTGTACGTCGACGGGCTTTCGGTCGGTGACGTGACGGAAACGCACCTGAAGGACCGCCGCATCCTCGGTGACGAGGGCATCGTTTCGGTCTTCGTGGTGGTCGACTCCACCACCGGCAAGATCACCGGCGGCCCGAACATCCACGCCCGCGGTTCCGGAATCGAGGACTCGGCCTTCGACGTCGTGATCCCGAAGATCCAGGACGCCTTGGACCGTTCGGCCCAGGACGGCGTCGTCGAACCCCACCAGCTCCAGCAACTCATCCGCCGCACGCTGGGCAAGTGGGTCTCGGACACCTACCGTCGGCGCCCGATGATCCTCCCGGTCGTCGTGGAGGTCTGACCCCGCCGGAGCAGCTCAACTGAGAAGGGGGCGCCTCGATTTGCATCGGGGCGCCCCCTCCAGTACGTTTACGGCTCCGCCTGAACGCGACCGAGCGCACGTGTGTGCCCGGAGCGGACCCGAAAGGGCAGCGGTAAATCCGACTCAGAGTCTCTGATAAAGTCGGTGCAGCCGAAAGGCAAATGGCTCTCCAACGGCCACGGATTCGAATTCTCGAACCGCTCCCGATGGGAAACGGAACGGGAAAAGGATCTGGTAAGGTTGGAAACACCGAAGGGAAGCGCCCGGAGGAAAGCCCGAGAGGGTGAGTACGAAGGAAGCGTCCGTTCCTTGAGAACTCAACAGCGTGCCAAAAGTC